>DATERO010000282.1:0-8101 GCA_035271465.1 Dysgonamonadaceae bacterium
GGAATTTGCAATTTAAAATCTAAGATTGGCTCCAATAACTCAACATCAGCTTGTTGCAAAGCTAATCGAAAAACATAAGGTGCTAAACTTCTAAAGTCGGCAGGTGTACTCACTGGGCTATAATAGATTCCGTGAGAAAAAGTGACTTTAAGGTCAGTTACTTCCCAACCGTACAAACCCGATTCACAGGCTTTCTTGACTCCATCGAATACTGCATTCTGAAAGGATCGATTCAAATATCCCAATGATATTTCACTCTCCATTACAAGTCCCGCCCCAATTGGCAAAGGCTCTATAATCAAGCCAATAGATGCCCAATACGGATTAGGTGGCACTTCGATATGAATGGTGTATTCCGATTTTGTTTTAAGACGTTCTTTATAGATAGTTTTCACCTCTTCAAAGTAAGCATCTACCGAAAATCTCTCTTCCAATAAAGTCAAAATCACCTCCCGTTGAGTTGCTCCATAAAGCGAAACCTCCAATTCATTATTATCAGCATTAATGCTAAAGGCCAAAGATGGATCTTCTACTGATAATACATTCATAGCAGAAATCAATTTACTCCTATTCTCTACTTTTGCAGGATGTATAGACGATTTGAGAGCAGGACTAGGAATATTCAATTTGTCGAATAAGTTTGGCATTATTCCTAGATAATCTCCTACCATTAAGTTATCAGCATGATCTGCAATTGCAATATCATTTGTAAAAACTTCGTCTACATCTATTTCGTCTCCTGAGTAAAAGGTCTTTAAACCTCTTATCTTCAGATTCTCATCTGAGCCATTGAGGCTATATAATTTTCGAGATTTAAGGGTTCCACCTATAATCTTTAGATAGGCTCGTTTCTGTTCCTTCTTATTATGCTCAATTTTATAAACATAGGCAGACAAAGCGTTCTCTTGAGGTAGAGATGTTTCGATAAAAGTAGTGATTGAGTTTAGCAAATCTTCAATACCAATGCCATACATTGCTGAACCATGATAGATAGGATGTAATTTAGCAGCTTGAACAAGACGAACCATTGAATTCCAATAATCTAAATTAGAAAGCTGTGTATCACTCAAGTATTTTTCAAGCAAGAGATCATCTTTCTCTAAAATTGTTTCTCTGTTCTTTTCTGATATGTAGTGTATTGTACAGCTAGATGTTAATTCCTTGCCTTCAACGGATTGCATAAAGATAATATCTTTAGAAAGGCTATTTTGTATCTCTAAATAAAGCTGATTTAGATTGACTCCCTCTCTGTCTATTTTGTTGACGAATAGAATTGTAGGTATTTCTAGTTGTTGCAGGACATTGAACAACAACCTTGTTTGAGCTTGAATGCCCTCTTTGGCAGACACCACAAGTATAGCACCATCTAGCATCCTAAAAGTGCGTTCTACCTCTGCCAGAAAGTCCATGTGTCCAGGAGTGTCGATGATATTAATCTTTGTATCATTCCATTGAATAGATGTTGTAGACGCTCTAACTGTGATACCTCTTCGTTTTTCGATATCCATCGAATCGGTTGTAGTGTTTCCTTTGTCCACACTTCCACGTACTATGGTTGCTCCACTCGCAAATAGCAAGTTCTCTGTAATGGAGGTCTTTCCTGCATCAATATGTGCAAGAATACCTATATTTATAGTTCTCATTTGATTTTGTAAATAATATAATGGATGCTTTGTAGAAATGCATCGCATAAAAAATACATCCTTGATGGTAAAATGACCACAAGAACCCGAATTTGTATTTCTAATTATATTATTTACTGCCGCATAGTGGTACAAAGGTAGAAAATAAATTTCAAAATCAACTATTCTTTATCGCGTTATCTTAGATAGTCTATCAAATGCCTACCTTTGCCTGCTGAACTAAACACCAAACTGAAGAATGATTACTTTGGATTGTGGTCATTGGATTCAATAAGAAAAACCAAAGAAAACGACCCAATCAATTCTTAAATGCTTAGAACTACAAAATGAACAATCTTGAACTAGAAACATATACTCCTACAAGCCAAGAAGATTGGCGAAAGTGGTTAGAAGAAAACCATCAGTCTAAACAATCTATTTGGCTCATTTATTATACAAAAAAATCAGATAATCCTTCACTAACTTGGCGTGAGGCTGTTGATGAAGCACTATGTTTTAGTTGGATTGATAGTACACAGAAGAAGATTGACGAATTTTCGTTTATGCAATTCTTTAGCAAACGAAAGCCGAAAAGCATTTGGTCAAAAATAAACAAAGACAAGGTACAAGAACTGATTGACCACAACAAAATGACAAAAGCGGGTTTTGAAAGTGTTGAAGTGACAAAGAAGAATGGCTCTTGGACAATTTTGGACGAAGTAGAAGAACTGATAATTCCCAAAGATTTGAAAAATGCTTTCCTAGAGTATGAAGGCTCTAAAGATTATTTTCTAAGTCAAAGCAAATCAGTAAAGAAAATGATATTAAGCTCGATTGTCCTTGCTAAAAGACCAGAAACCAGACAAAAACGTATTGATGAAATAGCAAAAAGTGCAGGGCAGAACATGAAACCAAAACACATGCGATAGTTGATTCAGAATGAAAATATTCTTTCCTACCTTTACCCCATGAATAAAACAAACCTCAAAATACATCCATCCGTCCAAAGCCTAAAACTCTCTTTGCCCTATGCTGATGGAGGAATCAAGGCTGGGTTTCCTAGTCCAGCGCAGGACTATATGGAAAGTGCTATCGACTTGAATAAGGAGTTGATAAAGCATCCTGCATCCACTTTCTATGGACGCGTAAAAGGTGATAGCATGATAGATGCCAATGTACACGATGGTGATATCCTTGTGATTGACAAATCGCTAGAGCCTCAAAATGGAGATATGGCTGTTTGCTTTATTGATGGTGAGTTCACTATCAAATACATCAGACTAGAAAAGGATGTAATTTGGCTAGAACCAGCCAACGAGAATTATGAGCCAATAAAAGTAACAATCGAAAATGATTTCTTAATTTGGGGAATTGTAACATATTGTATTCAAAATAAGAGGAGGAGATGAAAAGAGATTTATAGAAAGGGCTATGAATATAAAAAGGTTGGAATAATTCTTATGCCTATCGTCAGAGAAACCATTATTTACACTACCTTTTGACCACATGATATAGAAAAGCAAAAGCGTATTTTCAAATGATAAATTCACCAATCAAATCTTTAAATTAATTATGACAGATTCAGAAATTGTGAATAGCAAATTGTTGCAAGATGCTAATATTATTGTAAATAATATATATGATTTAGTAAATACAAAAGAAGCATATCCCGAAGCTATACATGTGTTAATTGGATTGATAGAAGAGATTAACGATTTCAACATAAAACAAGGAATTGTTAGAGCTTTAACAGTAAAAGAAGCAAAAGGCAAAGCAAATTATACTCTTCTAAAAGAATATAATAAATACAATAAATCTTTTAGCCCTCAGATAGAAAGTTATTGTTGGGCTATAGGGAATGCTTTTACAGTTATAATTCAGAATAATGATTTTGAAGATATATTGGAAATTATTCAAGATAAACAGAATGGAATTAGTCGACAAATGTTTATAATGGCTTTAGCAAAATTGCCAAAACGAAAGATGGAGGCTGAAGACTCTCTTATTGACTTACTCGACGATGAAGCTGTCATATTGCAAACATTGTACACTTTGAGTAGGTATAAAGCACAAAAAGCAATACCTAAGATTGAAATGTTATTGAAAAATAGCAATCCTTTTATTCAGAAGGTTGCACAAAAAAGTTTAGCCAAATTTAAATAATAGATTAGAAGTATGATAGGACTCATCGACTGCAATAATTTCTTCGCATCCTGCGAGCGAGTTTTCAATCCAAATTTGGATGGAAAACCTATTGTTGTGCTTTCGAATAATGATGGAGCAATAATTGCAAGAAGTGAAGAGGCTAAGAGGTTAGCTGTGAAAATGGGTGCCCCATTTTACCAAATTAAAGATTTAATAAGGCAACATAATATCAATGTATTCTCTTCAAATTATACACTTTATGGAGATTTATCGAGGCGAGTGATGTCCATTTTGGCAGACCAAGTTCCCGAAATTGATGTATATTCTATTGATGAAGCATTTTTGGACTTAGCTGGTATAGATAATCTGTCTGATTTCGGACAGAAATTGGTAAAAACGACTTCTAGAAGTTCGGGCATACCTGTTTCATTAGGTGTTGCTCCAACACGCACTTTAGCCAAATTGGCTAATAGCTTCGCCAAACGATATCCAGCCTACAACAAAGTTTGTATAATGGATTCTGATGAAAAGAGAATAAAAGCTTTACAGAAAACTCCAGTAGGATATATTTGGGGCATAGGGAGGCAAACAACCAAGACTTTAGAATATTATGGAATCAAAACGGCTTACGATTTAACACAAAAATCTCGTTCGTGGGTGCGTAGCAAAATGACTGTTGTAGGAGAGCGTACTTGGCTGGAACTTCATGGAGAACCTTGTATCACCTCTGATTCGGTAGTGGAAAAACAACAGATTTGTACTTCTCGTAGCTTTGGCGAAATGGTTACAGACTTTGACTCTTTACGTGAGTCGGTAGCAAACTTTGCATCTGCTTGTGCTGTCAAGCTTAGAAAACAAAATTCATTAGCACAGGGCATGATTGTTTTTGCTTATACCAATCGCCATAGAGAAGATTTGCAACAATATTTTCCATCCAAAGCGATACAGTTTTCTTTTCCTACTGCTGATACAATGGAAATTATCAAGCACGCTAGTTCTGCTTTGAAAGAGATTTACAGAGAGGGTTATGAGTACAAAAAAGCTGGAGTTATACTTACACACATCATCAGCGAAACGAATTATATGCACGATCTTTTTGATCCACGAGATAGGGAAAAGCAAAAATGTATTTCGCAAATGATAGATTCCATTAATCAGAAGAATGGTACAAATTGCATTAAACTTGCTGCTCAAGGTGTTGGCAAGGCAGATTGGAATTTGCGAAGAGATTTTTTGTCGAAGTGTCCTAGTACGAATATGAGGGATATAATAGAGGTGAGAGGATGAATAAAAATAATGAAAATGTCATGTATCAACATCAAGTAGATAGAATCTTAGAGAAAGTAGAGTTGTTAAATATTAATTTGAATCCAATTATTGAATCATCTATATTACAAGATATTGAGATTACACAACAAATCTCACTTCCAGACTCCTACAAAGTTTATTTGACTAAAATTCAGAATGGTGGTGCTTCAGACTTATTAAATAATAAGGGACCATATTATGGTATTTACTCTATAGCAGAGGCTATTGAGAAGAATAGTGAATGGGAAATTGATATGAAACAAGACTTTCAATTTACTACCGATTTAGAACTAGGGGATCTGTATGATGCAGAGCAAGACTTAGACAAACATATTTATCGATTTGAAAACGATAAAGAATATCAATTAAAAGTTCAGAGTGTCGTTGAAGAATACAATAATACTTCGGTTTTAGCTGGTTCTCTCTTTGTTTGTGAGTATGGTTGTGGAGATTATCTAAGATTGGTTGTATCAGGTCAGTGTGCTGGAC
Organism: Dysgonamonadaceae bacterium; assembly: GCA_035271465.1. GTDB lineage: Bacteria > Bacteroidota > Bacteroidia > Bacteroidales > Dysgonomonadaceae > UBA2632. The sequence goes on from DATERO010000282.1 coordinate 5,565, forward strand.
AAATTTGGGTAGATAGTGGAGTTATTAATGGAACAGGTTTTTATTCTCTAAATGTAGATATTCTCACCTTTTATGAGAATTGGCTGAATAGACAAATCGAGATACTGAAAGATCCTTCAAAGAAGCTTATTAATGCATGGTATTCATATCTAGAATTTGGGAATAATAGTCGTTATAAGATAGTCCCATAAAAGGAAAAGGAGCTATTGCTCCTTTTCTTCATCTTGTACATATCCAACTCTTTTTCGAGGCTTGTTATCCAATTCTTTTTGAGAAGCTAATTCAGTGAGAGCTTCATAAATATCACTAAACTGGACATTGGTTTCAATCATAAATTCGTCCAATTTGCGATTAAGTTCAGCATATCCTAAAGAATATTGACGCAAAGTAACGAATGCTCTCATTATAGATATGTTCACTTGTATCGCTTTTTTACTTTTCAACACTGAAGATAACATGGCTACTCCTAGTTCAGGAAAAGCCATAATGAAAGAGGAGCCAACATTATAGCCAGGAGGTATCACATTTTGTGATACCCCTAATTCTATCGCAGCATCGCTCTCTTCACGAGTCAATTCAAACATGAAGTCAGGTGCTGGAAATCTATCAATATTACGCTTAACTGCTTGTTTCAAAGCTCTGTTCTCAACGTTGTAGAGCTTAGCTAAGTCATAATCCAACATAACTCGCATTCCTCTTATCTCATAAATTCTATTTTGTATTATTTGTAACTCCATATAATTATTGATTTACAGCTTGATTAATTCCCATTCCTTTAAGTTTTTCCGAAAGAATATCCATATCATTACTCACTTTCTCATTAGTAATACGAGCATAAATTTGTGTCGTTCTAATGTTTGTGTGTCCAAGCATCTTAGATACAGATTCAATAGGAACTCCTTGCGATAGGGTAATAGTGGTCGAGAATGTATGCCTCGCCATGTGAAATGTTAAATTCTTTTTTACGTTACACAAATCAGCAATTTCCTTGAGGTACGAATTTAGTTTCTGATTACTTGGAACGGGTAGGAGCTTGTCGCCAGTTAGCTTGTCTTCATACTTCTTCAGTATGGCTAAAGGCACATCCAGCAAGGGCACATTGGTGCTAATGTTTGTCTTTTGTCGCTTAGTCATTATCCAAGGTTTGCCATCGAAAGATTCTCGGATATGTTCTTTGCGAAGTTTCTGAACATCTATATATGCCAATCCCGTAAAACACGCAAAAATGAAGATATCTCTCACGTGTTCTAGTCGCTCAATCTCAAATTCTTTGTCCATTATAGCCTCTAATTCATATTGAGTAAGATAACCTCTGTCTGTCTTCTTAAATTGAATCTTATAGCTTGCAAATGGGTCAGCATTCAACAATCCATTGTTTTTAGCAAGGAGAATAATTTTCTTGAAGAGTCGCATGTATTTGGCAGCTGTGTTAGCACTACATTTACCAATAGTTCGCATATAGGTTTCGAAGTCGAGAATAAACATATTGTTCACCTCCTTGATATTAATATCCGAAATTTTATACTTGAAGGTCATAAACTCATGCAGTCGTCTGCGAGTGAGTTCGTATTTTTCCACAGTATCGGCTACTAAGCCATTTCCAATTAAATTGCGTGCATCTTCATTATGTTTGTCAAATAAATTGAGGAGGGTTTCAAAACTATCATCTAAACCAAGAAAGGAGTTCTTGATTATTTCAGACGTAACTTGTTTGCCACGTTCTTGAAGATCACGATAGATTTGATAGAGGGAGGCTTTCACATTATCAATGAGAGAATTTATCTCATCCACTTCTTTGGCTCGTCCCATTGCCTTGCTTGCTTTCACATCCCAATGCTCTGGTAGGATGTCCATTTTCATGTTGAAGCGCGATTCTTTACCATCAACTGTAATACGGCACATTAAAGGGGTACGACCATCTTTCTTTTGCTTGTCTCTTTTGAGGAAAAAGAGCACTCTAAATGTACTTTTCATAAACTCATTTTGTTAATTGCACTTGAATGCAAAGTTGAACATAAACAATTAAAAATGAGAATTATGCACTACGCCAAATCACGACAACTGGGTGCCAAATTCAGCCAATTCGTACCCCTTTTTTGAAAAATCAAAAGGGGGTACGAATTAGGAAATATATAGAGTCTATTTTTGTCTTTGGAATGTCTTTTGTGGTACGCCACAAAGCATAAAAAAACCCTACAATATGCTGATATTGTAGGGTTTGTCTTAGTTTTGGCTTTTGTTGTCTTAGCCTCTAGCGGTATGGACGGGACTCGAACCCGCGACCCCCTGCGTGACAGGCAGGTATTCTAACCAACTGAACTACCACACCGTTTTGTTTGTATTGCTAGTCCTTGTGGATTGCGAGTGCAAAGATAGCTCTTTTTTCTTAACTCCAAAATGTTAAGAGCCTTTTTATGCAAAATAGCAAGAAAAAAATAGAAGATGTTGATAAAAATGAAGTATAGACTCTCTTTTATGGTATGGATGGGACTATAAACTGTCTCGCCTATGGCGATATGACATGTAGGTATTCTACC
>DATERO010000283.1:0-12797 GCA_035271465.1 Dysgonamonadaceae bacterium
CAATTAAAATATATGTTCATTTATCTGACACTATATTTTAAATCTTTTTACGTTAATTCTATAAGTATATTATTATTTATCTCACTAATTGAAACTCATGCTCAATTCATTTCATTACAAAAAATAATTATCTATCATTATTAATATATAGGATATGCATATTTACGCCTGCAAATTTGAGATTTGTAATATTTATTGTGCAAAAAACCAGAATTAAAAATATAATTCTGGTTTTTTCATTCTTAGTATGAAATGAAGTTATCTTTTTCTCTTTGAATTATTCTTTGCACGTTGACGTGCTTGTTGCTCTTGCATTTTCTGAGCTTCTTCTAATCTTTGCATAAAGCCCGATTTTTTCTTTGGTTTACGTTTATTTGCTTCCAACTGTAATAAGAGTTTTTCTTCATTCACCACCTTGCGGAAAGTTAATGTAAGAAGTATTGTTATTAGTGTTGAAATAAAATAGTAGTAGCTCAATCCTGATGGATATGAGTTGAAGAAAAACAACATCATAAATGACATCATGTATGGCATAAATTTCATGCCAGCCATTTGCTGAGATCCACCTGTGTTAGTTGCATCCATATTAAACTTTGCGTAAATAATATTGGTTACAGTCATTAACAAACAAAAAAGACTTAAGTGGTTTCCCAGATATTTTGATATAATTGGAATATTTGCACTCCAGTTTATTACTGCATCATAAGTTGATAAATCGTCAGCCCAAAGGAAACTCTGCTGTCTCAACTCGATTGCCGAAGGGAAAAACCAAAAAAGAGCAATCAAAATAGGCGATTGCAATAACATTGGCAAACATCCACTCATTGGACTGGCTCCTGCCTTACTGTATAGTGCCATTGTTGCTTTTTGTCGTTCAACAGCTTTATCCTGTCCAGGATATTTTGCTTCAATCTCTTGCACTTGTGGTTTCAACACACGCATTTTGGCAGACGACTTATATGACTTGAAAGTGAGTGGAGATATAATAAGTTTAACTAATAGAGTTAAGAGGAAAATAATCAATCCCATACCCCAACCCATTGATAAGAAGAAGTTGAAAATTGGGATAACAAAAAACTTATTTATCCAGCTCAACCAATTCCACCCTAAATTCACCATCTGCTCTAAATGAAGTTGTTGCTCTTTCTCAACATTTTCATTCAACTTCTTCATGGATGTGTAATGTACAGGGCCTAAGTAGTAACGAAAGCCAGCAAATAACTGGCCACTTTCATCAACAGAAACTGGTGCCCACATTTCTGCAGTATAGTCTTTTAGGTAATTATCTTCATCCGTGTTTTTTACTGAAAGAATAGTATTACTAAAAGGTTTATCAGCAATGAAAGTAGATGTAAAGAACTGGTCTTTGTATGCAAACCAATGGATGGGTTCACTATACTCTTCAGTCTTATCTTTATTTTCCGACATTTTCTTCACATCCATCCCTGCATATTTATAATGGATAGTGGCATATCTGTTTTCAAACTTCTTACCTTTCTCCTGTTGACGCAGCTTTTGATCCCATTTAATACGGAAGTTTTGAAGACTTTCGGCATGTAAGTCATTTGACATTCCATTAACACGAATATCAAAATTTATGAGGTAGCCTGACTTTGGGAGTGTATAAACGAAATCAATATATTGATTATCTGAATATCCTAAACGCATTGTCAAGGTCTTACCATTTTCAGATAAAATTGGAGTAAAAGTTTCCGTTTCTGTATTTAATCTAACACTACGTTTATTGAAAAGCTCTAAATTGAAACGAGCTTCATCACCTTTAAAAAGAAATAATGTATCTTTATCATAACGTTTGAAATCCATAAGTTCAGCGGAATGCATCCATCCACCTTTTGATGAAACTGTCAAACGAACATCTTCGTTCTCAATAGTAACAAACTCTTCAGGCTTACTAGTAGAAGCTGTAAATGAAGGTGATATTGATTCTTCTTCAGAATCAATATCTGTTTCTTCGTTTATCTTTTCAACAGTTGTATCCTGAGCAACAAAAGACTCCTCTTCTCCAAAAAAACTAGCTAGTACATCAGAACTGTCTTCTTCAGATTGTTCTGACTCTGAGGTAGCAACATCTTCTGTTTTAAGCCTCGCTCGATCAGTTTTCAATTGTTGTATAGAGTCCTGCATTCTTTCGCGCTGTGCAATTTGCTCTGCATCGGGTCGCTGTGTGATCATAAATAGAATCATTACAGCAGCGATAAGAAGAAATCCAATAATAGTATTTTTATCCATTTGTATTTATTATTGCAACTATATCACAAATTGACATGTTGCTATTCTTAAATTTATTATTTTATATTTTGATTGGTAATAGCTGCCATAAAACTCATGAATAATGGGTTTGGAGATATAACAGTACTGTTATATTCAGGATGGAATTGTGTTCCTACAAACCACTTCAACTTTGGCACTTCAACTACCTCCACTAAATCTGAATCGGGATTTACACCTGTACAAATCATCCCATTTTCTTCAAACTGTTCTTTATATTCATTGTTAAATTCAAAACGATGACGGTGTCTCTCTTGTATTAACTCCTTACCATAAGCACGGTAAGCTATTGAATCTTTTTTTAAGAGACAGTCATAAGCACCCAGTCGCATTGATGCACCCATTTTTGTTATATGCTTCTGTCCATCCATTAGATCAATCACTTTGTATGGGGTCTTAGAGTTCATTTCGGTTGAATTTGCATCTTTCAAACCTAATACATTACGCGCATATTCCACAACCATACACTGCATACCTAAACAAATTCCAAATGTTGGAATGTTGTGTATACGTGCATGAGTTATAGTTATAAACTTACCCTCAATACCTCGTTGTCCAAACCCTGGAGCTACAACAATACCTTCAGCTCCTGCAAGTATCTCAAAAACATTCTCTTCATTTACATTTTCCGATTGTATTGCTTCGAACACCAACTCTCTATCATGATATATAGCAGCTTGCGATAATGCTTCGTTTATTGATTTATAGGCATCAGGCAACTCTGCATACTTCCCAATCAGCTTTATTACTACTTTTTTTGTAGCATTACGACCTTTCTCAAGAAATTCAATCCATGGTTTTAATTGAGGCTTATTGCCTATTGGCATATTCATTTTGCGAAGTACAACCTCATCCATTTTTTGTTTTTGCATCATAAGAGGTACTTCGTATATTGTTGGAACATCAAGAGATTGCAAAACTGCATCTTGTTCAACATTGCAAAAGAGAGCCACTTTGTTAAGGATTTCATTATTCAGTTCTCTTTCTGTACGTAACACCAACATATCTGGCTGTATTCCTTGTGACTGCAACTCTTTAACAGAGTGCTGTGTGGGCTTTGTTTTTAATTCACCTGCAGCAGCTATATAAGGAACAAATGTTAGATGAATAACTAAACTTCTATTGCCTAACTCCCAACGAAGTTGTCGAACACTTTCTAAAAAAGGAAGAGACTCTATATCACCTACAGTACCCCCAATTTCGGTAATAACAAAATCAAACTTGTTTTTTACACCAAGCTGCTTAACATTGCGTTTAATTTCATCGGTGATATGAGGTACAACTTGTACAGTCTTGCCCAAATAATCGCCTTTGCGTTCTTTGCTAATAACATTTTGATAGACTCTACCAGTAGTAATGTTATTTTCCTTGGTAGTCTCTATATTTAAAAATCTTTCGTAGTGTCCTAAATCCAAATCAGCTTCATGGCCATCTATGGTTACATAGCATTCTCCATGCTCATAAGGATTAAGAGTGCCAGGATCAACGTTGATATAAGGATCAAACTTCTGAATGGTTACATTGTATCCTCTTGCTTGCAAGAGTTTACCCAATGAAGCAGCAATTATTCCTTTCCCTAATGAAGAAACAACACCACCAGTAACGAAAATGTATTTTGTATCAGCCACAATAACTATATTTTGAACTTTTTTTAAAGTTGCAAATGTACGAAAAAAAAAGCAACCGTCTCATTTTTTAAATGAGATTAGAAAATAGATTTAAAGGTAATTTGAAAGATATGTTTATCCTTTGCACCCTCTTGTAAGAAAAACTTTAATTTAATCTCGTAGATTTTTGCTCATCCAACTCTTTTTCTAAAACATCATGATGCAAATCAATCAATGCCATATTTTCACACTTCAATATTTTTGCAGGAAAACTTTGCACAATAGAATAATTGTGTGTTGACATTAAAACTGCTGTTCCATTTTGTGAGATTGTATGTAAAAGGGCAACAATTTGATTACCTGTTTCAGGATCAAGATTCCCGGTTGGTTCATCAGCCAAGATCAAAGATGGTGAATTTAACAATGCACGTGCAATTACAATTCGTTGTTGCTCACCACCCGATAGTTCGTGCGGCATCTTGTATGCTTTGTTTTGCATATTGACCTGAACCAACACTTCGTGGATTCGGTCTTTTATCACTTTTTTATTCTCCCATCCTGTAGCACGCAATACAAATTCTAAATTTTTCTCAACTGAACGATCAATTAGTAACTGAAAATCTTGAAACACGATGCCAATTTTTCTGCGCAAAAAAGGAATGTTCTTTCTTTTTAGTGTTGAGAGGTTGTAGTCGAAAACAAAAGCTTCGCCCTCTTCGATAGGCAACTCTGCATAAATACTTTTTAGAAGTGTGCTCTTGCCAGAACCTACTCTTCCTATAACATAAAAAAAATCATTACGCTTTATATCAAGATTTACACCTCTCAAAATTGTATTCTCTTCAATGTTTATAGATACATCTCTATATTTGATAAGTAATTGATCGTCCATTCTTTTACTTTATAAATTGAATTGTAAGAGGATACTGCCAATACTCTCCGTTACTTGCTTTAATTGATGCAATAATAACTGCTACTGCATAAATAGCAAAAAGAACAAATAGAAAAGGTATACCCAATATGATTATAAATAATGCTATTGAATAGATTGCATAACTAATAGTGAAGTTCAAAATATTTTTCCCATGCCTATCTACCTCAGCATTGGTATCTTTATTTGTTGTCCACATAAGAATGGGTATAACTATACCAACAAGAGGAATTAACCAACTTGCGAATTGTGACAGGTGCATCAACATAAGATATGTTCTTTCTGTCATACCAAAAAGTGGTTTACTGCGAGTACCTGAAAACCCACTATTATCCTCTGAAAGGATTTTCGCTTTTTCTCGTTGAAATTCTTCTTCAGTTATACTCCCTTTCTCTCTTAACTCATCTAATGTTTTAAGGTTTTCGTATTTCATAGCTTTAAGTACTAAAAAATTATTTGCACTCTGAATTAATGATCATCTAATAGGTTGTCAATTAATTGAACCATTTCTTTAAACTCCTCCTCATCAAATAAACGAGTGAGCATAACGATCTTGCCATCTTTATCAATAATTACATTACGAGTTATGCCCGCCTTTTCCTTAGCAAATAATGTAAATATCCCTGCATCAGGATCTAAACCAATTGGATAAGTAACACCAGTTTTTTCAATAAGCTCTTCAATTTTTTCTACTGGTTCTTCTCTATCTATTCCGTACAAAGCAAAGTTTGTATTATTTTGATGTTTTAGCCAAATGTCATTCTCAATATATGGCATTTCCTTGCGACAAACACCGCACCAAGAAGCTGTAAATTGGAGCATGACAACTTTTCCACGTAGTGATGAAAGAATAACCTTCTCACCATTTGGGAGGGACATCTCAAAATCAGGAGCCATATCTCCTACATTTACTATATAGTCTCTATCATCTTCAACTGATGTTAAAGTCTCATTAGTTGAAATAGTTGTTTCATCTATATCTTGAACTGGTTTAGTTTTTTTTGATGTACACGAAGTCAGAAGAATTACTGATAAAATTACAATATGAATATACTTAAAGTTGCGCATTGGATAAGAGTTTTAATTATTACAAAGATACCTTTTTTTATCGTTTTCTTTTCATGTTTATATAAATAAATGCAATAGCTGTAGCAGATAATGAACCCAGAGAATCAGCAATAAAATCCATCACTTCACCCGATCTTCCAAAGAAATTCTCTTGTACTATTTCAATGAGTCCTCCATAAATTACAGGAATTATCAATCCAAATAAAACCCACCTAAATTTATTAGGTTCTCCTTTATGTAAACGATAATAATCATAATATATTGCCAAAGACAAAGCAAAGAACATTCCAAAATGAGCTAACTTATCGTATTGCAATAAACGACCAGACCCTGGGATTGATTCTACATTCACAATACAAGTCAGGTAAAATATCACAAGTGCTAAAATCGCGGGGATAAGCGTATAACGAATGTATGAACTCATTTCAATATATATTTTTTGGTTGCAAAAACGGCATAAAGGTAATAATTTTAGAAACATATAACTAAAACAGAGATGCGATTTCACAAAAAAGTAGTTCCTTTGCTCATATCATAAGTTAAATATGAATGTGCTTAAAATTTATTTTGTCGAAAACTACTCCGCAATGAAAAAATTACTCCTTATTGTCTTCACATCAATTATCACTTTATCTGCTTACACGCAGGACACTGTATCTAAAAGCAATGACAGGTATTTCAATATAAACAAGAACATTGATATATTAACTTCAATATTAAAAGAGATTGATTTGTTTTATGTTGATAGTCTAGATGTTGATAATGTTGTGAATAAAACCATCAACTCAATGTTGACACAATTAGACCCATATACAAATTATATATCAGAAAAAGATATGGGCGATCTTGAGTTTATGACAACAGGAGAATACGCAGGTATCGGTTCAATTATATCATATAAAGATAGCAATGTTGTCATAAATGAACCTTATGAAGGACTTCCAGCAGATAAAAGCGGATTGAAGCCTGGAGATATTATTCTTTCAATTGATGATGAAGATGTAAGAAAATCAAATGTTCAAGAAGTTAGTAACTTGTTGAAAGGGAAACCAGGAACTAAATTAACAATAACGATTCAGAGACCTGGCGATAACAAAAAGCGTAAGATAGAAGTAATTCGTGAAAAAATCTCAATCCATCCAATATCATATTCAGCTGTTGTTGACAATAATATAGGATATATGCACTTTGACACTTTCACTGAAAATGGTGCACAAGAAGTAAAGAGCACTGTAATTGCCCTAAAAGAACAAGGTGCTCAGTCATTGATTTTAGATTTAAGAGGTAATGGTGGTGGTATAATGGAAGAAGCTGTAAAAATAGTAAATATTTTTGTTCCGAAAGGACAAGAAGTTGTTTCTACAAGAGGCAAAATAAAACAATGGGATCGTGTTATTAGCACTACTGAGCAACCTGTAGATAGTTTAATACCATTGGTTGTATTGATAGACAACTCATCAGCATCAGCATCTGAGATTGTGGCGGGAACATTACAAGATTTAGACAGAGCTGTTATTGTTGGTGATAGATCATTTGGTAAAGGACTGGTGCAAACGGTCAGAGAATTACCTTTTGGATCAAGCTTAAAAGTAACTACTGCTAAGTACTATACTCCCAGTGGTCGTGGAATTCAAGCAATGGATTATTCTCACCGCAATCCTGATGGAAGTGTTGGGAGAATACCTGATAGTCTAACAACTGTTTTTCACACTAAAAAAGGGAGAGAAGTGCGCGACGGAGGAGGAATAACCCCTGATATAAAAGTAGAAGAGACAAAACCAGGTACAATATCTTTCTATCTACTAAACGAGAATGTTATTTTTGATTTTGCTACTCAATGGGTACTTAATCACCCCACTATCCCTACTGTTGAACAGTTTAACTTTAATGATGATGACTACGAGCAGTTTAAGAAATACGTAAAGTCTATTGATTTCGAATACGATAGAATAAGTGAGAAATCATTGAAATCATTAGAAGAGGTAATGGAGTTTGAAGGATATATGGAAACCGCTACCGATGAGTTTAAAGCTCTTGAAGAGAAGTTAGTCCCCAATTTAGATCGTGATCTTGAGACATTTAAAGATGAAATAAGAAGTTTAGTATCAAGTGAAATAGTAAAACGATACTATTATAAAAAAGGAGCTATTCAGGAGAGTCTTAAAACAGATAAGACCTTTGACAAAGCAATTGAAATATTAAAAGATAAAGTTGTTTACAATCAAACATTAGAGCCTCTTCCACAAAATTTGCCTTCTGCCGAAGAGATTAAAGAAAAGATGAAGAAACAATACTCTGGTGCTAAGATAGGATAATTTAATCAACTCAAACTATTCCCCGTAATTCTCAATAGTATTGAAATAACGAAATAAAAAAGCTGCACTATATTTAAAAGTGCAGCTCTTTTAGTGCTCGAGCATTATGAACAATTTTTTATAATTTAGTTTTATATAGTGCTTACCAAAAGACCCGATGTTTTGAGTCTTTGAGGAGAAAGGCGCAAAGACAAGGCTTTTGAAGTTTTTGAAATTAAGAAGTTTACTTTAGTAAATGACTGTTTCAAAAACGAGAGTAACGTAGTATTTGTCCTTTTCTTTCGAAGATTATACAATAGCACTACCTATTAGGAATACTCCCGCTAAAGCAACAATTGCATATAACTCAGGAAACACAGCTAAAACAAGTGTATTTGTAAATACATTGTGTCCTTGTCCAATAGCAGCTATACCATTAGCACAAACTTGCCCTTGACGTATTGCTGAAAATAGACCAATAAAGCCAAGAGCCAAGCCACCTGCTAATACAGCAGCAGCTTGATGAATAGTGATATCTGGGGTAAGGACTCCAAATATAGTTTGAAACATAAAGTAACCTGCAAAACCGTAAAGACCTTGAGTACCAGGTAGAGCTGTTAGTACTAAGAAATTACCAAATGCACCATCGTTTTTCTTTAAAGCACCTACAGCAGCATTACCTGCTATAGTTACACCATATGCACTTCCAATTCCAGATAAAATGAGCATAACTGCAACGCCCATATAAGCTAATAAGAGATTTAATTCCATAATTGATTGAGTTTATTTGATTTTTTATTATTTGATTTATGTAAACGGTTGATATTTTTGTCCTCCTCCAGTGAATTCAGAATTTTTAAAGAACTCGACAAAAGTTAAGCGCATTGGATGCACTATCGCCCCTAGGGTATTCATGAATATATTGATGCCATGGCCTATAACGAAAATAAGAATAGTTACAATTGGTCCTAAAATAGCATTATCGGGACTCATGCCCATAGCTAAATCTGTAAATACCATTGCGAGAATTCCTCCTGATAAGCCAAGGGCAAATAAACGAACATAAGATAATATGTCACCCAAAAGACCTGTAGCCATATTGTAGGTATCCCAAAGACCCAGTCCAAAGTTTAAAAAAACATTTTTACCTGGAGAGTTAAGTAGAAATATCGCTACAGCACTTACTCCCAAAATAATCAAGTGAATTGTTCCTCCCATTGGAAGGGTATCTGGAAACAAAGTAGAAACAATTAAACTAAGTAGGAGAACGATCCAACCTATGGTTGAGACTCCATACATGAATCCAAACTGAATAGCTCGATTAAAAACTTTAATAATCATTCCAAAGATTACCTGAATACCTCCTAGGATTAATGCTAAATTAAACATCATATCATTATCGAAGAAAAATTTATCTCCTAATTTTTTGGCAATAGGTAAGTCAAGTTCATACAATTGTATACCAAAGAAGCCTCCGGTCAGGAATCCTGTGAAGAATGCAGAGACTCCTAACACTTGCACTAAGGTTAATACAGACTTTAAAGAATCTCCCATAGAGGATTTCTTAATAGCCTTTGCGGCAGTTGCTGCTACAAACAGAAATAAGCCGTAACCAATATCTCCCAATGATAATCCGAAGAATAGCATAAAAAATGGAGCAAAGTAGGGAGTCAAATCCAACTCATTGTACTTTGGCAACATGTATAGCTTAGTGATTGGCTCAAAAAGTTTAAAGAATTTATTATTATTCAACTTAATAGGCACATCATCTTCCGGTTTTGGATCAACTACTTCGTAATAAGCATCTTTAGATTCAAGATAAGATACAATTTTAGACTCATTTTCTTCTGGAGCCCAGCCTTCCATCATCATCAACTTATCGTCAGCAACACGATTGGTGTTCAAAACAACATTTTTCAAAGATATCTTAGATTCTACATCTGCTATTGCTGCATCAACAGAAGGAATATCTGCAGAAAGCATTTTTAAAGCTTCCTCTTCTTTGTCACGTTTCGTTTCTATTGATTCAATCAGGTTAGATAAATCATGAAGCGAAACATCTGGCATATCTATTGGCTCAAAACCCAGTTCTTCAGCAATATTGTCTTGCTTGCTTACCGTTATGAAGTTATAACGAGAGGATTCATTTATTAAAATCGCATTATATGTTTTTTCCCATTCAGGATTGTATGCACTCTTTTGAATGGAAAAAAAGTCTATGTTATAATTCGCCTGCTTTAGTTTTTTTATAACTTCTGTGTCAAAATCACCCCATGGCTTCAGCGCTTCTAGCTCTTTAGAACTTACCTGCAACTGTTGATTTAATGTAGCAATACGCTCTTGAATATCTTCAATTTTTTGAGGTGTCTTGTAACCTACATCTACATCTGCTTCGCTTGGTGGTATTTCCACCTTTTCATCTGATATTGATCTTTGCAATATCTTTTTTGAATCTTGCAACTTCTTTAGCTGATTCAAGTAATCTTCTAGCTCACCATTTTGCTCTACCTCTTTCACCTGTTGAGCAACATGAATTAGTCCTATCTTACGTAAATCCTGCAAGAAAACGTCATAATCATTATGATAGATCAAAAAAGAAAACTTCCTCATTTTTTTTACCATATCGAATCCTCCATTTTAGCTCTTGCTTCTTTTTTAGAACGCATAATTTTCTGTGAAGACTTCGAGAGATTTTCCTCATCTTCGAGGTATCGCTTAATCTTTAATATTGCATCTTCATAGCCAGGAATTTGTACTTTCTCAAAAAGATTTACTTTTTGAGTTGTCTTTTTTCGAGCATACTCCAACTTTCTAAGTTTGAGTTCAAAAAAATCACGCTTTATACCTATTTCTCCTAAACGCTGTAATAAACTCACTCCATCCAAAAACCATTTGGGTCTATTAAAAACACTAAACTGCTTCGTTTCAAACTCAACCCCTTCTAACACGTGAATTGGTACACCTGCTATCTTCTTCTTAGAAAGATTCACATCCTTCACTCGTATCAATGTAGCATCGAACTCTGTCCAAAGGCCTACCATTTTGTCATACGAGCCTATCCCTTCTTCCAGTTCGTTGTCTAATTCTTCTATTTGGTCTTTGGCTTTTTTTACCTCCATGCGCAATGCACTCTCTTTACTCTGAAGAGTCGGGAGAGCACGAAGCCTTAGGTTGAGATTTTTCTCAAGAGCTTGTTGCGATGTTTTATTATATTGAAATTTAATAGCCATAAATTATCTACTTTCCTATTCTTGCTGTTCTTTCTGTAGCGTACCTTCCGCTGCATTCCAGTATTTTTCTACCATGTCGGCTCTCATATTTACCTCTTCTGGTCTGAAATGATTAGAAAACAAATCCCATGTAGTATCCAGCATTTCTGTTGTATCTAAGTTCACATCAATAGCCAATAGATACTCAGAGTATTCTTTAGCAAAACTTAGAGTGCGTTTGTCATATTCTGTTAGGTCGAAACCGTTTTCTTGCTTTGTTTTAGCATTGGCAGCATCAGAGTATAGGCGAACCGCTGCGTTCATCACCTGTGGATGATCCTCGCGTGTAACCTTGCCTTGAACCAATTGCTTTAAACGTGAAAGTGAACGGAATGGATCAACAATTACCTTACCTATATCTGTGTCTGTGCGCAAGAACAATTGTCCTTCTGTAATATATCCAGTATTGTCGGGAACAGCATGAGTAATATCCCCACCAGATAGCGTAGTTACTGCAATAATTGTAATTGAACCACCCTCTGGAAATTGCACTGCCTTCTCGTAAATCTTAGCCAAATCAGAGTATAACGATCCTGGCATAGAGTCTTTAGATGGTATCTGATCCATACGGTTCGATACAATTGCTAAAGCATCAGCATAGGATGTCATATCGGTTAAGAGCACCAATACGTTTTGGTTTTTGTCTACTGCAAAATATTCGGCAGCAGTGAGCGCCATATCTGGAATCAACAATCGCTCTACTGGTGGATTCTCGGTTGTGTTTACAAAACTGATAATTCTATCTAACGCACCAGCATTGCTAAACACGTTTTTGTAAAACAGATAGTCGTCATTAGTCATACCCATTGCTCCCAAAATAATCTTGTCAGCTTTTGCACGCAATGCAACGGTTGCCATTACTTGATTATAGGGTTGATCGGGGTCGGCAAAGAAAGGAATCTTTTGTCCTGACACAAGTGTGTTATTCAAGTCGATACCCGCAATTCCAGTAGCAATTAGCTTAGAGGGTTGGTCTCTACGAACGGGATTAACCGATGGACCACCAATTTCTCGCTCCTCTCCTTCAGGTATAGGTCCTCCATCAATGGGATTGCCCAATGCATCGAAGAAACGACCAGCTAATTGGTCACTCACTTTCAGAGATGGTGCTTTGCCTAAGAAAACAACCTCAGCATTAGTGGGAATACCTTCTGTACCTCCAAATATTTGTAATGTTATTTCATCTTCTATAATTCTTACTACCTGTGCCAATCTACCATCAACGGTTGCCAACTCGTCGTAGCCTACATTTGATGCTTTTAAGCTACACGTAGCTTTTGTAATTTGGGTAATTTTAGTGTATATCTTTTGAAATGCTTTTGCCATAATTATACTAGCT
>DATERO010000284.1:0-6588 GCA_035271465.1 Dysgonamonadaceae bacterium
ATAGACTTATCAATCAATATTCTAGCTACTATATGGAGAAAGCAGATGCTTTTATGATGGGTCTTAAAGATGGTGAGTCAGTTTTCGTTCCGGGTTGGATTGGTGAAACAACAACTATTAGAACAAAATAAATTTAGTAGAACAAATAAATTGAATCAATTTAAATAGTTGAAAAACTTATCACAAATGAAATTTAATAGCATAACTATCGTTCTTGTAGCGATTGTTATGCTATTTTTATACGCTGCTTGTTCAAGTGGTGAAAAGGAATTCGTTGATGTTAAATTTGATCCAGAGTTAACTCCATCAATGAATACAGATAGTGTAATTACCCTTATTTCTGATTCGGGAATAACACGCTACAAGTTAGAGGCTGATAATTGGCAAGTGTTTGATAAAGCAAAAGATCCATATTGGTACTTCCCTGAAGGAATATACTTAGAGCGATTTGATTCTTTGTTTCAAGTAGAGGCTAAAATTTTAGCTGACTCCGCATGGAACTATACAGAAAGGCGACTATGGCGCCTGAAAGGCCATGTTGATATAAGAAATATGGAAGGTGAAATGTTTTTGAGCGATGAGCTTTTTTGGGATCAAAGAGAAGAAAGAGTCTATTCTGACAAATACATAGAAATAAAACGAGGTGATACTGAATTGAAAGGTTATGGCTTCGAATCCAATCAAGAAATGACAGAATACCGTATATTTCGTCCACATGATGGAAAAATACCTTTTAGAGAGGATGATGAATCGTTTGAAACTTTAGAGTCTGATACAATAAAGAGAATAGAGACTGATACATTAATAGATAGTGATGGATAATTCGGCAACTATAGTTTTATGGATTGTGTTTTTATTACTATCCTTCTTTTTCTCAGGGATGGAGATTGCTTTTATTTCATCCGATAGATTGCGTTATGCACTAGATAAAAAGAATAAAAATGCAATTGACTACATACTGAATGTGTTTTACACCCACCCGCGCAATTTTCTTTCTACTCTTACTACTGGTAATCTATTAGTCTTAATTGCTTTTGTGTACTGCACTATTGTTATTTCTGGAGTATATATATACGACACGATAACAAAAAATCAACTGCTTGGATTATTAATTCAGTTTTTTATTGCAACAATAATCATTTTTGTAAACGGAGAGCTACTGCCTAGAGTAGTTTTTAGGAACAATGCAAATTTGTGGGTTAGGGTAATGGCTGTTCCAGCTTTTTTATTTTATGTGTTGCTTTATCCTGTCACAAAATTCTTTACGACTATCGGACGGTTTATGCTTCGAGTAGTCGGCATTAAATTTAACACATCCGAAGCACGAGCTCTAGGTAGAGTAGAACTCGATACATATCTAAAGCAAGGAATGAGTGAAACACCTGAGGAAGGAACTATTGACTCAGAAGTAAAGATATTTAAAAATGCACTAGATTTTTCTTCAGTAAAGCTACGTGATTGTATGGTGCCACGTACAGATATTATTGCTGTTAATGTAAACACAGATATAGAAGAATTAAAAGACACGTTTATTCAAAGCGGTTTTTCTAAGATTCTTGTTTATGAGGATGATATAGACAATATAATTGGCTACATACATATGTGGGAAATGTTTGATAATCCTTCTGATTGGAATAAAAATATTGCTTCAATATCTTTTTATCCTGATAGTATGCTTGCTCGAAATCTGATGAGCGAATTACTGCTACAGCATAAAAGTATTGCTGTGGTTGTTGATGAGTTTGGGGGCACTTCTGGCATTATCACTATGGAGGATTTAGTTGAAGAAATTTTTGGTGACATAGAGGATGAGTATGATGTAAATACAAACATTGCAAAAAATGTAGGAGAGAATGAATATATAATCTCTGGTAGGTTAGAAATTGATCAATTGAATGAAATGTTCAATTTCAATTTACCTCAAGATGATGATTATACCACTGTAGCTGGATATATCTTACATCACATTCAGCGCTTTCCTAAAACTTATGAGAGTATTGATATAGATCGATATACATTTAAGATTCTTAAAGTTACCTCTCGCAAAATCGAAGTAGTAAAGCTATATGTAAACCAAGAATATAAGCTGTAAGTGACAAAATAAAGTTTGAAAATTCAACCGATTTATTTCTTTATATTTCCATTTTCTGCTTAATATTTACTATCTTCGTGGACTTATTTGAACAATAATTTAGTATAAGATATTAATTTAATAAAAGGTTGGTGTAAATGGCTATTTTACAGAAAATTAGAGATAGATCTGGACTTCTTATCGCAGTAATCGGTGTTGCTTTGTTAGCTTTTATTTTAGGAGACTTATTAACTTCGGGTAATACCTTCTTGCGAAAATATCAAGACAAAGCATTTGTAGTTGATGGCGATCTCGTTTCCACACAGGAATATTTTGATAGGGTTTCTGAATGGGAAGACTTCCAGAAAATGATTAGTGGAGAGAGTTCACTCGACGAAAGTGCAACTTCGCAAATACGCGATATTGTTTACCAACAAATGGTAAAAGAGCGTATACTAGATTCGCAAGCAAAAAAGTTAGGTCTTACAGTTTCAAAAGAAGAAATCAATGATTTAGTTCATGGAGATGTAATCTCACCACTTCTTCAGCAGCTTCCATTGTTTGTTGACCCTCAAACAGGACAATTTGATAAAAGCACACTAATCAACTTTCTGAGTACAATAAATACAGATGAGTCAATGCTCCCTCCCGAACAAGTAGCAATGGTGAGACAATATAAATCAATTTGGCTTTTTGTTGAGAACCTTATCAAGTACCAACGACTAGAAGAAAAGTACGGTTCACTCTTGTCAAGCGCCGTAATGGTTAATGATGTAGAAGCTAAAACAACATTTGATCAGACTCAGCAAAGTGCAGATATGATCTACGTAGTTCAAAACTATTATACTATAGCTGACTCAGTTGCATCCGTAACAGACGCAGAAATTAAAAAGTTTTACAACGAAAATCAAAACTTGTTCAAAGCATCTAACCCACGAGCTAAAGTTACTTACTTTACAAAAGAAATTGTTCCGAGTGATGAAGACTTTGATGAAGTAGAAAAAGCTACATCTGAGGTTTATGAGAAGTTGCTTACAACAACAAATGCAGCATCAGTAGTATCAGATTATTCTGATGCACCTTTTGTAGATGCATATATTTCAGCAAACTTACTATCTCCCGACGAGCGTTCATTTGTTCAGTCTGCTGAGGTATCTGATGTATATGGCCCATTTAGAGATGGAGACTCATTCAAGCTTTATAAATATCTAGGCAAAACAATTGCTCCGGATTCAGTAAAATTAAGAATGATTGGTTTACCTGAAAATATGGCCAACGATTCTTTAGTAACTGCATATATTGACAGTTTGCATATAGTAATTAAAGAGGGCAAAGACTTTGCTGAAGTAGCAAATGAATTAAATCCTCAGTCAAACGGCGGTGAAGTTGGTTGGGTAAGAGAGATAGACTTAGTGCAGGCTGGCCCTAACGTTGCACAAGACATATTCTCTATTCCTACAGGCTCAGTGTCTAAAATAAAAATGCCTGGTCAACAAAGTTTGATATATGTAGAAGAAAAAACCAACCCTGTTGAGAAATACAAATTAGCCGTTGTAAATATGCCAGTTATTGTGAGCGATAAAACTCAAAATAACATCGACAATGAGTTGAATCAACTTGTTTCTGAACCAGATATAAGAGATAATTTCACACAGTTAGCCCAAGAAAAAGGATATAATGTCATCCCTTCTCAAACTGTAGGTGCTACTGATCATATGTTGGCACAAATGCAAGGATCACGACAAGTTATCAACTGGGCACTTAATGAAAAAGAAGGTGCAATTAAAAAGTTTGATTTATCAAGAAATCGTATAGTTGCAAGAGTTGATAAAATAATTCCAGCAGGAGTTTTACCTTTGTCAGAAGTGTCTGATAATATTCGTTCATTGCTATTGAACGATAAAAAAGCTGAAAAGATTATTAGTGATCTAGACTCAAAAAATCTTTCTACTCTTGAGGAGTATGCAGCTGCTATGGATAGTAAGATAGACTCTGTGAAATTTGTAGATTTCAATACATCAAACATTACAAACTTGGGTAACGAGCCTGTGCTTAATGCATACGCTGCATATGCTCCACTTAATACTATTGTCGGACCATTAAAAGGCAATATGGGTGTGTTTGTTATTGATGTAATCAATCGTGAACAAGTAGAGGGAGAATATAATGCTGAAGATCAAAAAATAGCTATGCATTCAAATGCTATTTATAGATTGCAGAATCAAGCTATTGAAGTATTAAAAGATAAGATGAAAGTGGTTGATAACCGCTATAAATTCTATTAATACAGAGAGTTGAAAAACTGATTTAAAACAAATAAGGGCTTAAAGTAACATCTACTTTAAGCCCTTATTTTATTTAGTATATCTTTATAGGTAGTGAATTCAATATAGTTTGAATTGAATGGTATATTAAGCGAGGAAAAACTGGATTGAGAGACGATGAAACCAAGATAAAGAATTGGGTTGTAGTTTATCTATTTTTAGTCATTTAGAAATAAAGCCTGATTGAATTATCGCTTCACAAAGCTTATCGATAGTTGGCAATACCAATGGTTGATTATTAATTAACTGCCTTCCACCACTCTGTTTTTTTGTAGGCATCATTCAGCTTTGGCAAATTTTCTTGTGGTATATATACAGACAAACCACTGTATTTATTTTCTTCTATAATAATATTTAGAAATTCCTTTGTATGCAGTTTAAAAGGCACAACTCTAGAAAGTAAATCATCTAGCTTTTGCAATTGTTCAGGTGTTACATCCGTCTTGCTGACAAAATCTCTAAAATCGAAAAATACATGAGGATACCCCTTATCATCACGTTTAAAAGTACCATCATAATACTGCACCTGATTTATAATTGCTTGATTTAGTTCAAGGTCTGGAGCAATTTCACGTGTTAAGGCAGCCAAGGATTCCATTTCTGAAGTGCGTACTAAACTAATAGCTGCCGATCTATTTTGACCTGTTTTTCCAAGGAAATAGTTGTAAAAATCTTGGGCAAATCCTCTCAAATCTGCTTCTGGTTTAAAAAGCAAATCGAGCGATGTACTATAAATATGAGTAAATCCAGGAACTAATACTTCTGGAGCAGATGCCAATAAATAATCTGTTTTATTGCGTAGCGCATAAGCCATCTCTACACTTGACATAAAACACATTTCTGAAGCTATAAAATCAAACATTCTATCAGGAATAGCATCCGCAAAATCTGCTAGCTCCATCTCGCGGCCATTATCATGGAAAATAGAGCGAGAAACTGCTCTCGGTGCATCATTAAACTCAGCTTCCCATTTGATAGGATTATTATAAAAATGGGGTGGCAACCATCCAGAGGCATGACTGTATAGCACCATGCCGTAACTCTCTCCTGGAGCTAATATCTGGGTGTCGGCAATCACTTGTCGCAATATTTCAGACGATGCAGAATTTACATTGTCACCTTCACCGTTGTAAGTCTTCAATGTATCGGCAATTGTTTTGTTGTTTTGTTGTTTGATTTTTATCAATACAGGGGAAGCGCCTTCACGATCAGCAAAAACAACTAAAGAGCCTACTATTTTAGAGTTCCACCCTTGCATCAATGCTGCATGTATGTCTGCTACCTCGTAAGAGAGATCATTGTCGCCAGCCAGATAAACCAAAACTGTTCTGCCCTTGGGTGATATATCTATCTCATTTATCTCTTTGGAGCAAGAGAAAACAATGAGCAATAGAAGTAAATATAGATAACGTTGATTCATTATATATTAAAATAACTATCATTAGATGATACTGACAACAAATCTAACACTTTTTTTGTATGTTTGTTCTTAATAAGGTACTTAAACAAACAAAAAAGCAGTTGATCATGAACTCCTATCGCTTCATCTCTATAGTAATGATATTTACAGTTTTTGCTTTTAATAGCTGTACATCACACGACTCAAAACCCAATGACAATCAGTCTTCAAATAAATCGCAGATCAGTATAAAGACGGAAAGTGTAGACCCTATTTTTCCGCTACCTGATATTCCAACAATGTTAACCAATCCACAAGAGAAGATGGACTATTTAACAAAGCATTATTGGGATCTATTTCATTTCGATGATACTACGTATATATCTCAACCTGATATAACAGAGCAAGCTTTTGTCGACTACATTCAATTACTGAGCAAAATCAACTACTCCAATGCCGAGAGTTCCATTGAGATTATGATGAATAAAGCGAAAGTTAATGCTGATATGTACAATTATATTGTTTCTCTATTTGAAAAATATTTATATTATCCCAATTCTCCTTTTCGAAATGATGAGTTGTATATACCCGTATTATCCAATGTGATAAATTCAGAAGTTTTATCCAATGCCAATCAAGAAATATACGCGTTTCAACAGAGTATGATTCTAAAAAACAGAGTGAACACAGTTTCAACCGATTTTGTTTATACCCTAGCTAATGGTGATAATAAAAACATGCATGATTTGAATAGTGACTATTTAATTCTACTCTTCAGCAATCCAAACTGTTCT
>DATERO010000285.1:0-5003 GCA_035271465.1 Dysgonamonadaceae bacterium
GAGTAGGGTTGTTGATCAACTAACTTTTTATTGTGGGGAGATTCAAATCTCTTATCTACTAATGCTATGGAGCCTTCACCTGATAAGCGAACAACTGCAATAGCTCCCATTCCGGGAGCTGTTGATATAGCACATATTATATCGTTAGTAAATTGATTACTATCTATATTCATAACTAAAGAATAAAACTGTTGATTAAAAAAGACTTAATACCTAAAGCTGCTACCTCCCACAAATTCTCGCAACAATGATGTTGGTGGCAATTCTCTATCGGTAATATAATTGAAATAAGAAAGGAACTTGAGCAATCGGTAAGCTTCAGCATACTCTGGTGCAGTACGTGGCACTTGTCGCAAAATTGGTTCTACGTGTCTTCTAATAGATCCTAATTCATAAATCATAGCCGAATTGAACATCACGTCGGCATTCTCTTGATAAGGGAATATCCATTTTTCCTCACCTCTTCTCACACTGCTCCAACGAGATATTGTATCCATAGCCGAATAGTTTCGATATGTATAATCACGTGTCATACGTCGCAACAAACGATTGTCTGAAGCAGGTATCCAGTTGTGGTTGTCAAGCGAAATGGAGGTAAGTGCAGAAACATAAACCATAAACTTCATTTCATCAGGTATGTTTGCTGTGAGTTCAGGGTTCAACGCATGTATTCCTTCTACAATAAGAATTGTATTTGGATCAATCTTTAATCGGTTGTCTTTATATTCACGCTTTCCTGTTATAAAATTATAAGAGGGCTGTTCCACTTCCACACCTTTCATCAGTGCAAGCATGTTTTGTTCGAAAAGAGAAAGATCTAATGCATATAAAGATTCATAGTCATAATCGCCTGACTCGTCTTTGGGAGTTTCTTCTCTATTCACAAAATAGTCATCCAGCGATATTCCTACTGGTTTAAGCTTATTGACTAATAGTTGTATCTCCAAGCGTTTCTTAAATGTAGTCTTTCCTGACGAGGAAGGTCCCGATATTAATATTACACGCACCCCCTCTTTATATTTTTCGGATATTTGATTGGCTATATCACCAATTTGTTTTGCTTGATATGCTTCTGCTACTTGAATAACCTCTGATATGCGATTGGCTCTTTTAATTCTGTTGAGGTCACCCACATTGTCCAATCCAGTCAACTTCAAGAACTCAAGATCTTCTCGATATACATTGAGTAACTTGTCTTGCTTGACAAATGTTTCTAATCTATCAGGAGTTTCACGATTGGGGATCATCAGTAAGAATCCACCATTATATTGTCTTATATCAAATATAGTGATATATGCTGTAGAGGGCGTGAGACAACCATAGAAGTAATTCATATATCCATCTAACATAAAATAACGAGAATAAAGAAAGTCTGATGTTTCCAGCAACAATGCTTTGTCTTCCATTCGGTTCTCTCTAAAGAGTTTAACCACTTCTTCAGTTTCATCTTCTTTTGAAATAAAAGGATAATCAGCAGCAACTATTTGGTGCATTCTCTCTCTTATTTCATCTAATTGGCTGGATGTCACTTTTCCTAATTTACCGTCAATTTCTATATGAAAAAAGTATCCTTTGGAAACTGCATGTTCAATATAGGTAGTGGCATGAGGCAAAATGTCATTAACAGCTTTAGCTAAAATAAAACATAACGATCTTACATATGCACGCATACCGGATTGTGAGGAAATATCTACAAACTCTACAAGCTTAGGTCTATATACTTTATAATTGAGTGATTCGGTCCTATTGTTAACCTTTGCATTTGCAATAAGATATGGCATCTTGAAGTCAAATATTTTAAGAATGTCAACTAAGGATGAAGCAATAGGTACGTGTTTTTTCTGGCCAGTATTTTTCAAATGTATTTCTACAGTATCGGTCATAATTATTTTTTTAATATGATTAGTTTATATTTGTGAATCGTCTATTTTGAACTATATTTGTGGACGAATTTACGTAATTTTTTGAACATGGACTATACTTTTTTCGACTTTCTTAAACTCATAGGGTCTTTGGGCCTGTTTCTCTACGGGATGAAGATCATGAGCGAAGGCTTGCAAAAATTGGCAGGTGAACAACTGAGAAGCATCTTGTCAATAATGACTAAGAACCGAGTAATGGGGGTGCTTACGGGTATTCTTGTAACTGCGTTAATTCAGTCTTCTTCCGCTGCCAGTGTGATGGTTGTAAGCTTTGTGAATGCTGGTTTACTTACTTTGGCACAGTCCATAGGTGTAATAATGGGTGCAAATATTGGAACTACTGTAACAGCCTGGATGATCTCATTGTTCGGTTTTGGTAAGTTTTCAATCAGTATCATCTCAATTCCTTTACTGGGAGTAGGACTTCCTCTTATCTTTTCATCAAAAAGTAAACGCAAATCGTTAGGAGAATTTATCTTCGGTTTTGCGTTTTTATTTTTAGGATTAGATTACCTGAAGGACTCTATGCCCGACTTGCAGAATAATCCTGGTGTGCTAGCCTTTGTAAGCAATTTCTCCGATTTAGGTTTTCTATCAACGCTCATCTTTTTATTTATAGGTACAATTCTCACAGTTATAGTTCAATCATCAAGTGCAACTGTAGCCATCACTCTCATTATGTGTTCTCGAGGTTGGATTGGATTTGAATCGGCAGCCGCCATGATTATGGGGGAAAATATTGGCACAACAATAACTGCCAATCTTGCTGCAATTACTGCAAATGTTTCGGCCAAACGTGCTGCCTTTGCGCATCTTATGTTCAATGTCTTGGGTGTGATTTGGATGCTTTTCATATTTAAGTTTTTTATTAATATGACTGCCAGCATTGTAACCAATGTCTGGGGAACTAATCCAGCAGGGATGACCAACTTTATAGCTACATTATCACCTCAGGAGTTTAGAATGATTACAACAGAGCCTGCATCTGCACTGACAGCAGACTTAGTTGCCAAACAAGAACTATATCACGCCTATGAGGCATCTACATCATACGGCTTGTCTCTGTATCACACTATGTTCAATATAAGTAATGTTTTAATAATGGTGTGGTTTGTGAATGCCTATGAGAAAATATGCAAATTTGTAATTAAGCCTAAGGTTGAAGAGGAAGACGAAGAATTCCAATTGCAATTTATCACTACAGGAATGCTATCAACAGCAGAACTCTCTATATTGCAAGCAGAGAAAGAGATGGAAGTGTATGCCCGTAGAACTCGCAAAATGTATAAATTGGTTCAAAAGTTAGCAGTAACAAAAGATGAACCTAAGTTTGTGAAACTATTTGCACGTATAGAAAAGTATGAAGGAATCAGTGACCGAATGGAAATAGAAATTGGCTCATATTTGGGTAAAGTGGCTGAAGGAAGATTGAGTAATCAGAGTAAAGAACGAATAAGGGCAATACTTCGTGGTGTAACAGAAATAGAGAGTGTGGCAGACTCCTGTCATAATATGGCACGACATTATAAACGTAAATGGGAAGCAAAAACTACTTTCCCTGACAATTTAAAGGAGAATATTAATATAATGTTTAGCTTGCTTGATAAGGCATTCGATAAGATGCAAGAGGTATTGAAATATCAAGAAGTTTCCGATACTGATATGATGGAGAGTCGCAATTATGAGAACAGAATAAACGAAATGCGCAATATGTTGAAACGTAAAAACATTGAAGATGTAAATAACAATGTTTACAACTATCAAACGGGTGTGTTTTATACTGATCTTGTGTCCGAGTGCGAACAAATGGGCGATTATATTATCAATGTAGTTGAAACTGTGAAACATAAAAAGTTCTAAGTAAAAGTGAAGTTTAAATTTATATATGTATATTGTGTGTTATGAACGACTGGAAGAAAAATTTAAACATAGTTTATTCAACAAATCCTGATTATCATTACGAACAAGATGAAACCCCAAAAGAAGAAACAATTGCCAATGAAAAACAACTTTTGAGGATAAGGTTAGATACAAAACAGCGACGTGGAAAAGCAGTTACTCTGATAACAGGCTTTGTTGGTACGGATGAAGATCTAAATGTTTTGGGGAAAATGCTGAAAGTAAAATGTGGAGTAGGAGGCTCTGTCAAAGATGGAGATATTATTGTTCAGGGTGATGTACGAGATAAAGTATTGACCATTTTACAAAAGGAAGGATACAAAAAAGCACGTGTCATTTAATCAACCACCATATCTACATGTTTACAAGGCGTCTGCTGGATCGGGCAAAACCCATCAGTTAACGGGCGAATATATACGTTTGCTTTTTAGTGCTCCGCACAATTATCGTCATATCCTTGCAGTAACCTTCACAAACAAAGCGACCGACGAAATGAAGAGTCGCATTGTAGAAGAACTCAACAATCTTGCTGTTGGCAACCGATCGGGATATTTACAACAATTGAAGGACGACTTCAAGCTATCGGAACAAACTATCCGACAACAATCCAAAGACATCTTGCAAAGTATTTTGCACAACTACTCTAACTTCTCCATTAGTACCATTGATTCTTTCTTTCAACAAACGATGCGTGCTTTTACGCGCGAGATGGGAATAACGGGTGGTTATAAAGTAGAAGTGGACAATAAGTCATTTTTGCCCGAAATTGTGGACCTCATGCTCAATGAGCTGGATGAAGATGGGAATGATGATTTGATAGACTGGTTGTTGGGCTTTATTAAAGATCGCATTGAGGACAACAAAACCTGGAAAATAAACGACGAGATAGTGAAGCTTGCCTACAATTTGTTTGATGAACGATTCATTTCGCTTTCTACACCCGTGCAGGACCAAATAAAAGATAAGGAAACCCTCAATAGATACAAACAAACGCTACGCACCATCATCCGTAACTTTGAAAATCAATTGAAAGAGATTGGAATACGTGCGCAGGGAATAGCTAATAGGTACGATCTGGTATTCACCGATTTCTCAGGTGGGAGTCGCTCTCAGTTTACAAGGTTTGATGCATGGGCAAAGGGGGAGTTTCCCATTATGACGGCAACTTTTCTAAAGTACCCT
>DATERO010000286.1:0-4986 GCA_035271465.1 Dysgonamonadaceae bacterium
GTCTTAAATAAAACACTGATGCCAAGATTTCAATTATGCAATTGTACAAATAGAATCCTGATACCAAGATTTCAATTATGCAATTGCACAAATAGAATCCTGACACCAAGATTTCAATTGCGCAATTGTACATAATAGAATCCTAACCCCAAGAAAGTAACAAGGAGACGTCCTAAATGGAATTCAGATACCAAGAAACCATTTTGGCTTAGTTTTAAATGGAATATTTATGATGGGAGAAGCAATAATAATGAGCAAGCATCAAATTTGCACACTTGTTAGAACTGAGTCATATTTGTCATACCCCTAATCAAAGGGATGTTTTGCTGAAAAAAAGGCTGCCAAATATTAATTTGGAACAGCCTTTCAGTATATGGAATGATAATTCAAGATTTATTGACCTTGTTTTGTTTTCCCAACGCCTGAATTCTTTATATTTTTAACGGCAGGGTTTCCATAATATGTGACACTGCCAACACCTTCATTATTTAGATCGATACTTTCTGATGCATACACCTTCACACTACCCACTCCAGATGCCCTCAATACGACACTCTTAGCGATAAGTTTCTGTGTATCTATGCTTCCAACACCTTCCGATTTAATTTCTATAAAATTGGATGTACCGCCCAGTTTTAGATTTCCAACTCCTTCATAATTTGCTATTATAGAAGGGATATCTAAATCTAAAGCTTCAAAATTACCTACTCCTTCAAAATCTATTTTCAGGTTGGGAGTTTTCACTTTCCCTTTTAAGACCCAATTCCCTACACCCTCTGCATCAATTGCCTCGATAGTGGGTGAGCTTATGTAAATGGTTAGGTTTTTTTTAGATCGTGAGCTGAATTTACCTTTCTGCTCTATCTTCAGAACTTCTTTACTCACATTTACTTCCAATTTATCAATCAACTTTTTATCACCTTCAACTCTAACGCTCGTTTTCTCGGACTGTGTAAAGATAACTTTACCAACTGCATCATAATCAATGGATGAGAAGGGTTGAACGGGGTAAGTTTTATCAATAACTGTTATTTCCTGAGCATAAGAACAAGAGGTTGCTAAAACTAATAACATCAACAATAAGAAATTGGCATTTAATTTTTTCATAAAACAACTATTTATAATGGTTTGTATGTTTGACTCCAGTAGAGTAAAAATGGTTACACTAATTTAGTCTTTTAATAGTTCTAAAATTTTTAACCTAAATACATATTCATATTTTGCCTGTGTCATATCTGACAGCACCTTAGCAAGATTGCTTTTTGCTTGGGTCAACTCATATGAAGTAGCTCTTCCGTTTTCATACTTTTGTTCTGCAAAGCGGTACGACTCTTTGCTGGCTAGTTCTGATTTCTGCGCAGCTTCCCAACGACTTTCTGCTCCAACTGCATTGTAATAGGCTTGTTCTATTCGTTTTCTCAAGTCCAATTTTGTTTTATCAATTTCGAGTAAGTTTTGCTCTAATGCAATTTGTGCAGTTTTTACGTTATTTCTTACTTGAAACCTATTAAAGATGGGTATGCTTAAGTTGAATCCAAGAGATGTGCTTCTGTTATTTTTAAACTGAGTGCCAAATGATTCATTGGGTCGTGCACTCAAATTGTAGTATCCTGTTCCTACAGATGCACCAAAGCTCAATGAGGGGTAGTAAGCTGATTTGGCAATCAATATGTTTTTCTTGCTGCTTTCAGCACGGTATTGTGCTCCACGAATCTCGGGTCGTACCATTAAGGCCGATTCATAAATGCTTGTAGGAGAGAGTAAAATCCCCTCATCTATCAAAATATTTTCTGGTACAACAACATCAAAGTTTTCAAAATCATCTAACTCCATGATTTGCGCCAAATCTAATAGAGATAGTTTTAGGTTATTGACAGCTTTTATTTGATTAAATTCTTCTTGTGCTTGCTGAGCCTCCAATTCTAATAGTTCTCCTCTTGCAGTGCGTCCGCTATTTACTAATTCGCTTAAGCGTGCAATATTTATTTTGGTAAGTTCAATTTGATCATCGGCAATTTGTAGTAATTCTTTGTTCATCAAAACCTGCATAAATGCAGTAGATACACTCATTACAATATCATCTTGAATCTTCTCTAAGTCAGCCTCTGAAATATACACCTCAGCTTTGCGGGCATCAATATTGTATTTCATTTTCAAACCATCAAAAAGAGTTATATTACTATTAATATTAAATGATGTCTGTTGAGAGTTAGTGTTTTGATATGTGTTGTCTAAACTAATTGAACGACCAAACACAAAGTTTTGTCCCATTGATGCATTTAGATTCGGAAGTAAATCAGCACGAGCTTGACTGTAGGCAATCTCTTTTTGTTGCTTGTTTAGGGCTTGTTGTTTGATGCTTCTGTTGTTCTCAAGAGCAATATCAATGCACTCTTCTAAAGTATAGCGTTCTTGTGCATGAGAAACAGAAAGGCTGCAAAATACTATGATGATGAAAGTAAAATATCTAAAGTTCATAGTCTATATCAATTTATTTGGTTTCAATAATTTCATTTCCGCGAATTTTATCATTCACTTTCAAGCCATCAGTTACTTCAATTTTAATTCCATCGGAAAGACCTATTTGTATGGGTTTGCGTTGAAACTCTTGAGGGCTTTCTTTTGTAACTAGATATACAAATGCAGTGTCGCCGCTAAACTCAAGACTGCTTTCGGGAATAGTCAATACATCTTCTCTTTTGTTCAATATTATTTCAGCATTTGCACTATAGCCTGCTCTTACAAATAAATTGGGTGGAAGATTCATTGCAGCTTTCATTTCAAACAAAATAGCGCCACTTTCTTCAGTTCCTTTAGGAGAAACATATTCCAGATCAGCTGTAAGTTGTTCATCTTGCATTGCACCAATTGTTATCTCCATAGGCATTCCCACCTTCACTTTTCCAACTTCGGTTTCGTCTATTTTTCCTACAAATAACATATCACCCATGTCAGCAACCGATGCAATGGTTGTTCCATCGTTGAAGTTATTTGACTGAATTACTGAGTTACCAACTTTTATCGGAACATCCAATATAGTTCCACTAACTGTGGAGCGAATAAGTGTATTGCTCGATGAGGCAGTACTTGCAGTTAGCCCATCTCGAACTAAACTTAAGTTATCCTGAGCAGATTTTAACTCTTCTCTATCGTTGCGAAATTGTAATTGTATCTTTTCGTATTCCTCTCTGGAGATAACATCTTCTTTGTATAGTATGCTGTCTCGTTCGTAGTTTCTTTCGCTTTGATCAAAAACCAATTGTGCACGCGTCAATCGTGATTCAGCACTGCTCAGCGTCACCATATCGGGGATCACTTTTATTTTTGCAATTACATCTCCCGCTTGCACTTTATCTCCCGCTTCTTTATAAAGCTCTGCAATGATACCTGACATTTGCGGCTTGATAAGAATCTCGTTTCGTGGTTGAACCTTGCCCGTTGCAACAGTTTTCTTTTCAATTGTTGCATGTTGTGCCTGTTCAATTTGATAGGTAGTTATTTTTGGTTGTGACTTTTTCCAAAGGAAATAAAACGTCCAAATTACCAATACCCCAAGCAATATTAATCCTGCAATCTTTAATACTTTTTTCATGTTCTTTTTTATTGTCCCAACGTTCAACGGCTAGGCGTTTTAATTAATGGTTTTGATGTTGATTTTTTTAATTATTCTTTGCTCCTCACTCCTCACTCCTCACTCTTTACTCTTCACTAATTGCTTCAATTGGCTTAATCATCATCGCTCGCTGTGCCGGTATAAAACCCGCAAATGTGCCAATCACAACTAATAATATTAATGCTGTCATTCCAATGTAAAAACTTATTTGAGGGTCTTTTAAAAATTGATCTTCACTCTGACTCATAACGATGTCTGTTGCAGTGAGTAGCCCCACACCCAATACAATTCCGCCTATTCCTGCCATTACGGTCAGTACAATACTTTCACTCAGTATTTGTCCTATGATATTTCGAGGAGTAGCACCTAAAGCTCTTCTAATTCCAATCTCTTTTGTTCGTTCACGCACTGTAACCAGCATTATATTGCTCACACCCACAGCACCCGCCAACAATGTTCCCATTCCCACTATCCAAATAAGTATTGCAATGCCAATTCCCAAATTGTTGAACATATTGAACTGCTCTTCGATATTCATATTGAACACAGCGTCGTTATCATCGGGCGAGATCTGATGAATTTCTTTTAGTGTTTGCACTATTTTATCCTGAATCACCTTTACTTTCACACCTGGCTTGGCAGTAGCAGCCAAAAAGTGAATAATGTTGCCTTGATTGAAAGCCTGTTGCATAGATGTAAATGGCAATATCACTGATTCTTCAGTGCTTCCGCCAATATTGACATTTGAGGTCTTTTGAGCAACTCCAATTACTGTGAAATAGATACCATTTACTTTCACTTGTTTTCCCAAAGGGTTTTCTCCTTTGTTAAAAAGCACTTCGTAAATACGTGCTCCTAAAATGCATGCTTTTCTCTTCTCAACAATATCTATATCGTTTATGTAGCGTCCATATATCATGATACTTCGCTCTATTTTATCATAAACGGGATAGGTTCCTTTTACCATGTATGAACCTGCTTTTTCATTTCTTACAACATTATCATTATCACCACCCGCAAAAAGAACGGGAGAGAGGTATTCTAACTCTGGAACTTTTTCTTCAATTATTGGCATATCACTATTAAGCATATTCCACGAGCGACCTTTTTGAAAACCTTTATAGGGAAGTGAAGTTTGATCAGCACTGAAAAAAGCTGAGTTGCTTGCAAAGCCTTCTATTTGAGAGTTGATGCCATTCGATAAGCCATTCCCTGCGCCAATCATAACCACTAACATAAACATACCCCAAAACACCCCAAATGCTGTAAGGAAACTTCGCGACTTGTTGTGCGATATTGTAATCCATATTTCGTACCAACGATCTAAATCGAACATCTTATTTGTTTAATTGAAAAGTGAAAGCTGAATTATT
>DATERO010000287.1:0-2045 GCA_035271465.1 Dysgonamonadaceae bacterium
ATATTACTTCTGTAAAACAATACACAGTGCGATTTTATTTTCACTTTCATATCCCATTCAATATACTTAAATATATATATCAGCATATCCCCTTAATAGAGGATATTTCCACACTATTTTCATTATATATAGGGATTGTAGAGAGATAGTGATCGTTGTAATTTTGTATCGAATTAAAAAAAGAAATATATCTATATGAAAGATCATAAACAAAATCTACAAAAATGGATTTTGATATTAATCTCATGTACGTTAACACATTTTTCTTGGGCAAGCAATCTTGCAATGGTGAGCGGAAAGGTAACATCAGATACCAAGGAAATAATATCATACGCGACTGTACATCTGAAAGGAACTACCATTGGGAGCATGACAGATGATAATGGCTACTACTCTATCCAAGCTCCTGCAGGGAGTTACACAATAGTTGTATCAATGATGGGATATAGCACAGTTGAACAATCCGTAATTCTTATAAATGAAGAAAACACAACCCTAAATATAACAGTAGACGAACAAAGTTCTATTCTCGACGAGATTATCATTGTAGGTGATAACGAAGCTAGTCGCCTAAAGCAAAAAGGTTTCACCGTAAATATGGTATCGGGAGGTAGTTTAAACCTCCAATCCATTCAAGCAACAGAGATGCTAGACAAAACTGCTGGTGTGAGGATACGTCAATCGGGAGGAGTAGGTTCTAATATTGATTATAACATCAATGGGTTATCAGGCAATTCGGTGCGCGTATTTATCAACGGTATTTCTATACGCAACTATGGCTCTTCTTTTTCACTGTCATCTATTCCTTCAGAGCAGATTGAGCGTATTGAAGTGTATAAAGGAGTAGTTCCCGCTCATCTTTCCGAAGATGCTTTGGGAGGTGCCATTAATGTGATTTTAAAACAAAACGTTGCAGCAAGCAATCTACGTGCATCCTATTCCTATGGCTCATTTAATACTCATCAAAAGAGTGTTGATGGTAGCTATAAAGATCAAAAAACGGGTCTAACATATGAAGGCTCTGTCTATTACAACTCAACAGACAACGACTATGAAGTGTGGGGAGACCAAATTTATATAACCGATGTTGACACTTGGAAGCTGAATTATATTCGAGCCAAAAGGTTTCATGATGCCTATGAATCCTATGGAGTAAGAGGAAATGTAGGGTTCACTGATGTGAAGTGGGCTGATAGCTTTATGCTAGGGGCACTCCTCTCAGATATGAATAAAGATGTGCAGCACGGAGGTACTATGGAAATTGTATATGGAAATAGAAGAACCGGTCAGCAAACAAAAATGGCAAGTTTGAAATACGACAAGAACGATTTCTTGTTGGATAATTTAGATGTGCATACTGTTGCTTCATATACACACAGCAACCGTTGGGTAGTTGACACCATTCCCGATATCTATTATTGGAATGGTCAACGACTATGGAACGAAGAAAAACAATCCTATTATCAGTGGAATAGAGGAGGAGGAGAAGCTGGAAGAGCAACATTGGCTAATAATTTAGAAAAATCAGTAGCCTACAGAATGAATGTATCTTATGCACCTCATTCACAACATCAATTCCATCTAAATTATCTCTTCAATCATTTTTCTAGAGATATTGACGATCCACTCTTGCCACAAGCAGAGCAGGCTCTTACAGATACTCGAAATATGGCAAAGCATATTTGGGGTGGTACGTATGAAAATAATTGGATGGATGAGCGGTTAAAGTCATTTGTATTCATCAAGCACTACATTCAAAACATCTCATTGGCCAATCCAGTCAAAACTGGCAATCAATATGTAGTTGAACTGGTAGATAGAACAGTTAGTCACAATGGTTATGGTGTGGGTGTTGCGTACAAGTTATTCCATAAAGTGCTTCTTCAATCATCTTACGAACACGCATTGCGATTGCCTGAGAGTAATGAACTTCTTGGTAACGAATCTCAAAACATCAATGCTGCATACCAATTAAAGCCAGAGAAAAGCCACAACATTAACCTTGGTTTGATTTTGGGTACTTTTAATTGGGCAAAGCATAGTAT
>DATERO010000288.1:0-18054 GCA_035271465.1 Dysgonamonadaceae bacterium
ATATAGAATAAGAGCTTATTTATTGTACTTAAAATATTCACTTTTTGCTTTCAAATACTTCTAATCTAATATTTATTATGTACTTACTTAGCAAAGATAAACATTTTAGATTAATTAGCGAACATTTATATAAGAAGTAAGTTCTAAAAAACACACAATATAATGTACAACTAAAAACTCAATTAATTAATATGCACATTATATATGAGAGGTATTCAATTATTATATATTCTTTAAGTTTTGTGTAACCATACCCCTCTCTAATATTCTAAATAAAATGAGTTTCATATAAAGCAATATTATTTCCAATTATATAATTGGAAATACACCTTCTTAATTACAAAAATAAATTTAGGTAAAATACCTTAGATGCTGAAATGTTTGGGGTAATTTAAACTTGTCATGGAAAATCAATTAGGTAATATCGATTAGTATCAACAGATGATCTGAATAATATCTGAATAATATTCATTCATGAAAGAATGGATGTTCAATCACATCGGAGGCATCCGATAGCTTAAAAAAGCTGTTCTTATAGGTATCGGAGGCATCGGATTGCTTCAAGAGGCAGTCATTATAGGCATCGGAGGCATCTGATTGGTTCAAGAAGCAGTCATTATCTAAAAAGAAGATCTTAAATTACTCTAATCACTTCTTCCTGAACCAATCGGAGGTCTCCGATTTGATCCTTTACTTGCTTTATATGTATTCAGAGGTATCCTAATAGATAAAACTTGTACAATTAGTATATAGATATCCCTCATTAAGAACAAAACTCTGTATGTGATCTTAACTCCATTATTACAACTAAAAACCCACCTTCAGTTATAACCGAAGACGGGTTTTAATTTACATGTTAGTAGAAATAGATCGGTTTTACTCCGCTTTATCGGCTAATGCTTTAGAAGTTTTCATCACAATCTTTTGAGATTCTTTATCGAACTCTACATTTATACTATCTCCTTCACTGATGCTGGTCCGTATAATCATTTCCGCCATTTCGTCCTCCAGATATTTCTGGATAGCTCTTTTAAGTGGGCGAGCTCCAAACTGAATGTCGTATCCTTTAGAAGCTATAAACTCCTTAGCATCATTTGATATGTCTATTGTAAAGCCTAATTGATTTACGCGATTGTAAAATCCTTTCAATTCTAAATCGATTATTTTATATATTGACTCTTTACTTAAAGGATCAAACATCACCAAATCGTCAATTCTATTCAAAAACTCTGGTGCAAATGCTTTGTTCAAAGCTTTTCTGATTACTCCACGTGAGTGCTCTGAGTCAGATAAATCCGATCCTGTGCTAAAGCCAATGCCTCGGCCAAAATCTTTCAATTGACGTGTTCCAATGTTTGAGGTCATGATAAGAATTGTATTCTTGAAGTCGATTTTACGACCCAAACTATCCGTTATATGACCTTCGTCAAGCACTTGCAATAAGATATTGAATACATCAGGATGTGCTTTCTCTATTTCATCAAGCAATACTACTGAATAAGGTTTACGTCTAACTTTTTCAGTCAATTGACCACCTTCTTCATACCCAACGTATCCAGGAGGTGCTCCAACTAAACGCGAAACAGTGAATTTTTCCATGTATTCACTCATATCAACTCTTACCAAGTTATCAGTTGAATCAAATAGAAACTCTGCTAACTTTTTAGCAAGATGAGTTTTACCAACACCAGTAGGCCCTAAAAACATGAAAGTACCAATTGGTTTATTCGGATCTTTAAGACCAACTCTATTACGCTGTATAGCTTTAACAATCTTTTCAACTGCATCGTCTTGACCAATTACTTGCGATTCTATAACATCTTTCATTTGCAGTAAGCGAATTCCTTCGGCTTGAGCTATACGTTGAACAGGAACCCCTGAAATCATTGCTACCACCTCGGCAACCTTTTGATCGTCTACTACTTCAGGTTTCTCTTTAAGTTCTTTTTTCCAGCGTTCTTCTTCTGCTTCGAGAGCAATCAAGAGTTGCCTTTGCTTATCTCTATGACTTGCTGCAAGTTCATATTTTTGCGCTTTTACTGCATCATTTTTTTGTTTTTCAACCTCTTCTAATTGGGCCTCCATCTCCTCTATTATCTTGGGGATGGTTATATTAGATATATGCACTCGTGAACCAGCCTCGTCCAAAGCATCAATTGCTTTATCAGGGAAGTTACGGTCGCTTACATAACGTTCTGTCAGAGACACACATGCTTTCAGCGCTTCATCTGAGTATCTAACGTTGTGATGCTCTTCATATCTATCTTTTATATTATGCAATATCTGTAGTGTCTCCTCAGCAGTAGTAGGATCAACTATAATTTTTTGGAAACGACGCTCCAAAGCACCGTCTTTTTCAATGTTCTTTCTATATTCGTCCAAAGTTGTTGCACCTACACATTGTATTTCTCCACGAGCAAGAGCTGGTTTAAGCATGTTTGCAGCATCTAGAGATCCAGCAGCACCACCAGCGCCTACGATGGTATGTATTTCATCAATAAAAAGAATAATGTTTGGATTCTTTGACAACTCATTTAAGATTGCTTTTATACGCTCTTCAAATTGACCACGATATTTGGTTCCTGCAACGATAGATGCCATATCTAAAGCAATAACTCTTTTATCGAATAATATACGTGAAACTTTCTTTTGAATAATGCGTAATGCCAATCCTTCCACAATAGCAGACTTTCCAACTCCTGGCTCTCCAAGCAATACTGGATTATTCTTCTTACGACGACTTAAGATCTGAGACAAGCGCTCAATCTCTTTTTCGCGGCCTACAATAGGATCTAGTCTGTTCTCAGCAGCTGCACGAGTGATATCAGTTCCAAAATTATCAAGCACTGGTGTATCTGATGTGGGTTTTGCCTGTGCACCTCCACCCATCGGGTTCTGAGAAGATGGCCGACCTTTCATATCGTCATCATCATCATCAGTAAAATTAGGACCCATTTTAGGACTTTCAACATCATCGATAACATCTGTTCTTGTTTCCGCAATACTTTTTACATATAGCAAAGTATTTGAATAATTGATGTTGAATGACTCTAAAATTGAATTAATGAGTGTCTTCTTTTCTTTAAGTAGAGCAAGTAGCAGGTGCTCAGAATCAGTAGGTGCACTCTTAGTGAGTCGTGCCTCTAAGATACTCATCTTTAATACCTTTTCAGTATTCTTATTTATCACTAATTCATTGTTCTCTTCTTCATAAGGTTCCTGCACCTGTCTTATCTGAGTATCAATCCTTTCCTTTAAAGATTTTAAATT
Source organism: Dysgonamonadaceae bacterium (assembly GCA_035271465.1). Lineage (GTDB taxonomy): Bacteria > Bacteroidota > Bacteroidia > Bacteroidales > Dysgonomonadaceae > UBA2632. The sequence continues at coordinate 3,271 of DATERO010000288.1, forward strand.
AACTTCAAAATCTTGTAGTATCTGAATTGCTAATCCATCCCCATCTCTCAGTATCCCAAGCAATAGATGTTCTGGACCGATATAATTATTTTGTAATCTTCCCGCTTCTTCACGGCTATAAGCCATGATATCTTTGACTCGCTTTGAAAATTTATTATTCATGTATGTATCCTTCCTTGTAAATATAATAATATACTAAGTACAAATATAGCAGTTATTTTATTAGTGCTATAGTAATCTACTTACAATTGATAGTGCAAAAACAATGCCAATGTTTTTTCAACAAACCTGCTGTTTTTTGTTCTTAACACAAAATAAGCGATACACTGTTCACAATGTACCGCTTATATGACTATTTAATATTGCAAAGGTTTATTATGAAAGCGAAGAAGCTATGAGCCAAACTGTCTTCTCTTGACTTAAGATATAATCTCCTATGAGAGATACAGTTCCTTCATCATTTGCTTCAGATGCCATATCAACTATCTTTCGTTCTTTTGCAATTAATGTTTTTAGATAATCTAAAACGAGCTTCATTGCTTCGTCTCCATCGGATACAATACCTGATTCTTTAATTTCATTTTTCTTCAAATAATCAGAGAAGTTATGCAAAGGAGTTTCGCCTAACATTAAGATGCGTTCTGCAATTTCATCAATTTGATCTGCAACTTCGTCATATAGCTCCTCAAATTGTTCGTGCAGCTGGAGAAACCTTGGCCCTTTGATGTGCCAATGGAATCCACGCAAGTTTGTATAATAAACTTGGAAATCTGCTAAAAGATTTTGTAATTCATCACTGATTTTTTTTGTAGCGCTTTTATCTAAGCTCAGATAATCTGTTGTTTTCATACTTAATTTTAATTTTATGTTTGTAATTATTAAAGGTAAAGATAGTCATTTTACTCCTCAATTCAAAATAAGTAGACCTCTATATGTGATTGATTGTGTCTATGATTTAACTATTGCTGTCTCAATATTTCTTCAGGATTATTTATCAGATTCTTCTTTTTTCTTCATGTTTAATGGATACTTAGGTAAAGTACGCGTTTTTAAATTCATTGTAACACGAGGTTTCGCTTTAGAGCCGGGTATATAATCGTGACGATACATATTGAACAACAATACCAAATAGGAGAGAAGTAAAGGACCAAAAATAACTCCCCAGAAGCCAAACATTTGCAAGCCAAGTATAACACCAAATATGGTTATGAGGGGATGAATGTCGGCCAATTGTTTTTGAAGCATAAATCGGGCAACATTATCAACCCCTCCAATTACAAAAGTGCCGTACATTAAGAAAATAAAACCTGTTAAATATTCTCCTCCAATAAAAAATCCAATACCTAACGGTACCCAAACTACCATTGTACCTATAACAGGTAAAATAGTAGAGAATGCTGTAAGTATTGCAAATAGTATCGGTCTGTCTATTCCAAAGATTAAATATCCAATAAGTGCAAAGATTCCTTGAATAATTCCCAAAAGAGGAATTCCTATAGCATTAGCCCGAATAATTTCTTTGGTTTCTGAAGCAAGAATCTGTTTGTTTTCTTCTCGAAAAGGAAGAATTTCTTTAAAGCCGCGCTCAAAGCCTTTGTAGTTGTAAAGCATATAATAGAGAATAAACAGTACTACAATGCTATTTAATATTAATGAGTAGGTGTTGGCTGCTAAAAATTGAATAGTACTGCCACCCCACTTTGGTAGAAAAGCCAAGTTATCTAATGTTATTAGATTGTAGCCAAGTCTTTCCTCAATCTGATTAATAAAGGCTTCTGCTTGAGTCAACCATAATTGTATATCAAATTCGATTCCTGACAGTGAATCGACTATCAATAGAGCAAATGAAGTTAATGGTATTAAAAAGACCAATAGTGCCTCAAGTAGCAGTAAAGATGCACTTAAAGTACGATTCCATTTTTTCTTTTCAGTAAGATATGCCATTTGGTTGCGCATCATAACAAACAGTGTGGATGCACCCAAAATGCCACTTAAAAAAGGTCTACCTTCTTTAAAGAAAATCAAGCCTACTAAAATCAAAAAAGCAATTAATACATACTTAAATTGATTATTGTTTGTTTTTATCATTAGTCACGTGTTGAATGAAATTGATTATTAATTATTTAATAAAAATCTTCGGGTTTAGAAAAACCTCCTTCGATAAGGGCGTTTTTTGCTTTTTCGAAGTCTACATCAGTTACCTGCATCTCAATATCTCCGATAGAATAGGCGAGTCGGCTTGCCACAAGGTTTTTAAGATAAACGGTTATACCTTCCATTTCTAAGAAAGATTGCACGACGCTGACTTCCGATGGAAAATTAAAAGTTTTAATTGTGATTAACTCCATATGTGCCTCCTTTTTTGTTAAATGTTTTTACAAATATATATATAATTATTATGGTCTACAGTTTAAAAAAATGGTTATCTGGTTTATTTAGTTTAATTTTGAATATAAATAAATCAGATAACATTAAAACAAACGAATATGAAAAAAGTTGCTCTAATAACAGGTGCGACATCAGGAATAGGTGAAGCTACAGCTTTAATGTTTGCTTCGAATGGTTATAACTTAATTATTACGGGTCGCAGATCTGATAGATTAAAAAGATTAAAAAATAGACTTGAGGATGATTTAGTAAAAGTGCTTGATTTATGTTTCGATGTTAGAGACGAAGGTCAGGTAAAAGTAATGATTGGTCAATTGCCACAAGAGTGGAAAACAATTGATATATTAATTAATAATGCAGGATTGGCTGCAGGGTTAGACTCAATTGATACTGGCGATTCGGACGATTGGAACAGAATGATTGATACAAACATAAAAGGACTGTTATACGTGACAAAAGAAGTTGTTGGAATAATGAAAGAAAAAAACACAGAGGGTCACATTATAAATATTGGCTCAATTGCTGGAAAGGAAGTTTATCCTCATGGTAATGTTTATTGTGCTACTAAACATGCGGTGGATGCGCTCACCAAAGGGATGCGTCTCGACTTATTGAAGCACAATATAAAAGTTACCCAAATATGTCCTGGAGCTGTTGAGACTGAGTTTTCATTAGTTCGATTTCATGACGATGCAGAACGAGCCAAGTCTGTTTATAAAGGTTATGACTCTCTTGTTGCAATGGACATTGCTGATTGCATTTGGTTTGTTGTAAGTCGTCCAAAGCATGTAAATATCAATGATATGATAGTGATGCCAACTGCGCAGGCTTCATCTTCTGTGTTCTTGAAGAACAAATAAAAAAACAAGACTAGCGAAATATGAATACAACTATATTAAGCCTCATACAATATGATACTTGCCATGACTAGCTATTCCCAGAAAAATATTGAATATCAAAGACCTCCTGCATCAATTTTAGAATTAGTTGATGTGGAGAGAGCCCCAATAGTTTCTATCGATAGTAAAAAAGAACAAATGATTTTTTATTATCGAGATGCTTTCAAATCGCTCAATGATTTAAATCAACCTGAAATGCGACTTGCAGGCCTTAGAATCAACCCAACAACTAATATATCAAGCACTGTTTCTTTTTATAACAATATAAAATATAAGAAGTTGCTTGATAAAGAATTAATGCAAATTGCAAATTTACCAAGTATTGCACGCATAGCGCATGCGTCATTCTCACCAGACGAAACAAAACTTGCTTTCACAAACACAGTCGCAAGTGGAGTTGAATTGTGGATAATAGACTTAAATAATCTGATAGCTAAAAAACTAACCGAATCTATACTAAATGCAAACTCAGGCACTCCGTATAGTTGGTTCAGCAATAGCGAGTCATTGCTAGTGAAAACTCTTCCAGAAAATAGACAGGCACTTATTAAGGCTGAGGATGCATTACCAACAGGTCCTATAGTTACAACAAGCGATGGGCAAATCTCACAAAACAGAACTTATCAAGATTTATTAAAGAGTAAAACAGACGAAACGAACTTTGAAATACTGATGACATCTGAGATTTGGAAGATGAATATCGATGGCTCTAAAGTCATATGGAAAGAAAGTGGGTTACATCAAAGCATATCTTTTTCACCTAATGGTAAGTATGTTCTATTAGCAACACTTACTCCCCCTTATTCTTACATCGTTCCCTACTATCTATTTGCAAATCGCACAGATATATATTCGGCAGATGGAGAATTAGTCAATGAGTTTAATCAGACTCCACTACTAGAAAACTTGCCAATAGGTTTTATGGCAACAGAAACAGGAAGAAGAGATATCTCTTGGAGATTGGATGAACCCGATACACTCTATTGGGCAGTAGCTCAGGATGGTGGCGATCCAGCTAATGTTGTTCCATTTAGAGACATGGTTTATCAACTCGAAGCACCTTTTACAGGTACTCCCCAACATCTTACCAAAACTGTAAATAGATATGCAGGTATCTATTGGGGTAATGATAAATACGCTTTGCTACTTGACCAATGGTGGAATACACGAAATCAAAAAATATATCTCTTTAATCCATCTGATAATACTATTGAACCCAGTGTAATAAATGACCGTAACTATCAAGATGTTTATAGTAGTCCTGGTTCACCTCATACTGAACGTAACAAATATGATAGAAATGTACTTACAATTAATGATGACAATATCTATTTCTTTGGTGATGGATTTACAGCTAACGGACAGTTTCCTTTCATTGATGAATTGAACTTGAAGACACTCAAAAAGAAAAGATTGTACATCTCTTCATATACGGATAAGGTAGAAGATCTGTTTTCTTTCATAGATATAAAGGAAGGAACAGTATTAACTCGTATGCAATCGCCTACACAGCACCCAAATTATTACATTCAAAACATCAAAAACAAGAAAAACCCAACTCCTCTTACTGCTTTCGAAAATCCATTTAAGAGCATTTCGGATGTTCACAAGGAGGTGATTAGCTACAAACGTAATGATGGTGTTGAATTGACAGGAACACTATACTTACCGGCTGGCTACGACATGAAAAAGAAAGAGAAGCTACCAATGATAATGTGGGCTTACCCTACAGAGTACAAAGACAAAAGTAGTGCAGGTCAAAACACTACCAATCCAAATTCATTCACTTACCTATCTTATGGTAATCCTATCTATTGGGTAACTCGTGGTTATGCTGTATTAGATAATGCAGCATTTCCAATAGTGGGAGAAGGAGATGCTGAACCTAATGATACATTTGTAGAGCAACTTGTTGCAAATGCTGAGGCAGCAATTGATGCAGTTGAAACATTGGGTTATGTAGATAGAAGTAGAATAGCCGTAGGCGGACATTCATATGGAGCTTTTATGACTGCAAACCTTTTATCACACTCAGACATTTTTGCAGCGGGTATTGCACGTAGTGGAGCTTATAATCGCACCCTTACTCCTTTTGGTTTTCAAAGCGAAGAGCGCAACTATTGGTCGGCACCTGAAGTATATAATTCGATGTCTCCTTTTATGAATGCACACAAAATGAAAACGCCTTTACTACTTACTCATGGTGAAGATGACAACAACTCTGGCACACATACCATGCAAAGTGAGCGCTACTTTCAGGCCCTCAAAAGCTTTGGTGCACCAGCTAGACTTGTAATATTACCAAAAGAGAGTCATGGATATGCAGCAAAGGAAAATGTATTACATTTATTATGGGAACAAGACCAGTGGCTTGAAAAGTACGTAAAGAACAAAAAACAACAGTGAAAGCCTTTAGTTCTAATATTTACAGAACACACCCTAACTGCATAGTATTTTGACCCTTATGTTATCCTTGTGAGATTTTCTGATATAATAAAATGGCTTTTAAATCATAAAGATTAGAATAAAAACGCGACAGATTACATTTGCAGTCCTGTCGCGTTTAACTTTCAAATTCTTAAACTCTGTTTCGGTTTAATCTTATTGTGACCTTATCGTCACAGCTTTAACAATTTAAAGATTATTCTACTTATTTGATTTCGATAGTTCTATCTATCTTTGGTATATCTTTTTCTTTTTGTTTCGGAATGTCGATGGTTAAAACACCATTTTCTGCTTTCGCACTGATATTTTCTTTATCTATTGTATCAGGCAAAATCATACGTCTTTGAAAATGCGAATAGGAAAACTCTCTTCTCAAATAGCATGTGTCATCATCGCGTTCTTCACTTTCCGTTTTCTTATCTACAGAAATCACCAAGTGATTATCATCATCAATTTTCACATCGAAATCTTCTTTTGTCATTCCTGGTGCAGCAACCTCCACTTGAAAACCATTTTCACTTTCCAAAATGTTAAGTGCAGGAGTTGAGTGATTTACTTTTTCCATCCATTCGTTACCGAAAAAATCGTTGAATATACCCGGTAACCAGTTTTGAGTTCTTCTAATTGTTGGTAACATAATTAATTCCTTTCTTTTTTATTAAAAAATCTATTGTCTATTATTAATTATTCTTTTTACACCTATTTTTAATAGGTTTGTTTTCATCTAAATAGGGTTCAAATAATATGCCATGCTAAAATATAGACAAAACATGTGTTCAATATGACAATATGTCTCAAAAACACACTGAACCCATTTGTTCCTAATCCGATTAGCATGACAATATGTCAGTTTACAGTAATGTTATCTTTTTATATTTGTATAGAAGGGGGTAGCTTTTGTATATTTGATTTGTTCAAATAATAAAAACTAAAACTGAAATATGAAATTATTAAAAGAAAGAAGCATACTGCTATATCTAATATTATTAATTGCATCTTGCGGTCCGAAAAAAACAGAAAATGGTTATACAGTACTTTGGGAAGAGAATTTTGAAGATTCCACTAAATTAGAGGCAAACTGGAGTAAAATACCTCGTGGTGAAAATGACTGGGACATCTATATGAGTGATTACAATGGCTTATATGACGTCAAATCGGGTAAATTGATACTGAAAGGAATTAAAAACACACTCTTACCAGAAGATGATGCTCCTTATTTAACAGCTGGTGTTTACACTAAAGGTAAAAGAACTTTTGGATATGGACGTTTAGAAATTAATGCTCAATTAATCGGTGCCCGAGGTGCTTGGCCAGCTATTTGGTTACTCCCTATCGATCAGCAATGGCCGCAGGGAGGCGAAATAGATATAATGCATCGACTAAATAATGACAATCTTATATACCAAACAATTCATTCTGAATATACAATAGATCAAGGGATTAAGAATACTCCTAAGTCGAGTATTGCTGCTCATATCAACCCTGATAACTACAATGTATATGCCGTAGAATTATATCCCGACTCGATAAGGTTCTTTGTGAATGACACACACACCTTCACATATCCACGAATTGAAACTGAAAAAAGTGGACAATTCCCATTTAGTGATAATGAGTTTTATTTGCTTATAGATATGCAATTGGGAGGTAGTTGGGCAGGAAATGTAAATGAGCAAGATCTACCAACAGAAATGCACATTGACTGGGTACGTTTTATTGATTTAGAAAAATAAACAAAATATTTAAATAGAGATGTGCGACTTTCATTTGCTATCATTTCCATATACTCGATCCTGCAAGCTTTAAATGATAGTTTTCTCTTAAAAGTAATATGATCAAAATTCAAAAAAAACAACAAGTTGTAGTCATATACTACATAAAGTGAATATTTGCAATTAAAACAGTGTGAATTATTTGATTCCATATATATTTTCTATAAATTTGAGAAAAATTACATCAAAAATTGTTTTTATAAATAAATATAAAGCTTATGTCTACAAAAATTTCTAGAAGAAGATTCCTGCAATCTAGCGCAACTGCTGCTGTTGGGCTAACTGTTGTTCCTTCAAGCATTTTGGGAAAGAGTTTTGGACACACTGCTCCAAGTGATAAACTTAATATCGCAGGCATTGGTGTAGGTGGAATGGGTTTTGCTAATCTTAAAAACTTAGAAAGTCAAAACATAGTTGGATTAGCTGATGTAGACTGGGAGTATAGCAAACCTGTTTTCGATTACTTCCCAAATGCAAAAAAATTTTATGATTACAGAAAAATGTATGACAAAATCGGAAAGTCAATTGATGCTGTAGTGGTTGCATCATCCGATCATACACACGCTATAATCACAGCTGATGCAATCACAATGGGTAAACATGCATTTGTTCAAAAACCATTAACTCACACAGTATATGAATCCCGTTTACTAACTAAACTTGCAGAAAAATACAAAGTCGCAACCCAAATGGGCAACCAAGGTGCTTCTGACAAAGGTGTACGTCAGATTTGTGATTGGATTTGGAATGGAGAAATTGGTGAAGTGACTAAAGTAGAAACATTTACAGATAGACCAATATGGCCACAAGGACTTCCTCGTCCGAGACTCGAGGAACGCGTTCCAGAAACTTTAGATTGGGATTTATTTGTAGGACCTGCACCCATGCGACCATATAACCACATTTACACACCCTGGAATTGGCGTGGTTGGTGGGATTTTGGCACAGGTGCATTAGGTGATATGGCTTGCCATATTCTTCACCCTGTTTTTAAAGGATTAAATTTGGGGTATCCCACTCATATTGAAGCTACATCAACTATGCTACTTACAGAATGTGCTCCTAATGCTGAATTTGTTAAATACACATTCCCAGCACGTGACAATATGAAAAAAGTTGCCATGCCCGAAGTTGAAGTTACATGGTATGATGGAGGCTTACAACCATCAAGACCTGAAGGAGTTCCAAGTGGAGTAAACTTGAATGATGCAGGGGGAGGAGTAATTTTTTACGGTACAAAAGACATCCTTATTTGCGGCTGTTATGGCAAAGATCCATGGTTAGTATCTGGACGTAAACCTAGTTTTCCAAAAACTCAACGTGAAATTACGTTGTCACACGAAATGGATTGGGTGCGTGCTTGTAAGGAAAACCCAGAGAACAGAATTGAAACTGCGTCTCATTTTAAAGAAGCTGGACCATTCAATGAAATGGTTGTTCTAGGCGTTCTTGGTGTTAGGTTACAGAGCTTGAATCAGGTCTTAGATTGGGATGGAGAAAAAATGGAGTTTACTAATATTCCAACTGATGCGAAAATTAGTGCTATAATTGAAGATGGTTTCACCATAAAAGATGGGCACCCAAGCTTTGACAAAAAAATGAGTCAGCCTATTAATGCGCAGGAAATGGCGCAAGAGATGATAAAACATACATACCGTGGAGATTGGAAACTACCATCAATGCCATAGGCTATTTATTTATTTTTGAATTTGAGAAGATTTAAAAAGACCGCTTTAGATTGATAAAAAACAGTTTAATAAAAAAAATACTTTCTTATGAAAAATACAATTTTATTTTCGAGTCTAATTATTATTACTATGATTTTAGGCTCATGTACAAATACTAAAAAAAAAACAGATGAAACTGGGAACTCTGACACAATGGAAGAAGTAATAAAAGACGAATGGATTACCTTATTTGATGGCAATAGCTTTGAAGGTTGGCGGGGTTATACAAAAGAAACTCTGCCATCTGCATGGACTATTGAAGATGGTGCGATAAAGATAAATGGATCAGGTAGAGGCGAAGCTGGTGCAGAAGATGGTGGAGACATTATCTATGATAGAAAATTTGAAAACTTTGAGCTAACTTTTGAATGGAAAGTTTCAAAAGGTGGAAATAGTGGAGTGTTTTATCTTGCACAAGAAATAAAGGGTGAGCCAATTTATAAATCTGCTCCTGAATATCAAGTTTTAGATAATGTAAATCACCCTGATGCGAAATTAGGCAAAGACAACAATCGTCAATCTGCTTCACTCTATGATTTAATTCCTGCTGTTCCACAAAATTCTAAGCCCTATGGAGAGTGGAATACAGGTGGCATCATGGTTTATAAGGGAACAGTTGTTCATTATCAAAACGGAGAAAATGTTGTAGAGTATCACTTATGGACATCCGACTGGGAACAAATGATAGAAAACAGCAAATTTAAAGGTTGGGAAGAAATGATAAACACTGGTGGCAAAAATCGCGAAGGCTATATAGGTTTGCAAGATCATGGTGATGATGTATGGTTTAGAAATATCAAAATTAAAATATTAGACTAATCAAAATTTATTTATTTAGCATGAAAAAAACAGTTATAACAACTTTGATAATAATATCTACACTTCTTTTCTTAAGTTGTGGACAATCGAAGCAAGACAACAATAAAGCTGATGAAGCTAAAGTTAGTAAAGATCTTTACATTCAACTTTACTCAGTGAGAGATGACATAAAAAGTGATTTTAAAGGTACTATCACTAAAGTAGCTGAAGCTGGTTATAAAGGTGTAGAAGCAGCTGACTATAACAATGGAAAATTTTACGGTTTAACACCTGAAGAATTTAAAAGTGAAATAGAAGCTGTAGGTATGGAAGTACTGTCATCGCATACTGGTCGACCTTTAGAAGGAATAATTGAAAACACAAACTGGGATGAGGTTTGGGCTTGGTGGGATGCAGCTATAGATGCTCATAAAAGGGCTGGAATGAAGTTTATTGTAACTCCATGGATGCCAACACCCACGACATTGGAAGAGTTGAGTCAATATTGTGATTATTACAATCAAATTGGTGAAAAATGCAATGCCGCAGGTATAAAATTTGGTTATCATAACCACAATTTTGAATATAAAGAGATTGAGGATCAAATTATGTATGATTATATGCTTGAAAATACAGATCCTGACAAAGTATTTTTTCAAATGGACGTATATTGGACAAAACAAGGTGGATACGATCCTGTAGAGTATTTTAACAATTATCCTAACCGTTTTAAACTTCTTCATATAAAAGACGAAAAAGAGCTGGGAGGAAGCGATAGTGTAATGGACTTCGATAATCTATTTAAAAATATAGATCAGTCAGGTGTAGAATACCTTATTGTGGAAGTAGAGCACTACAACTTTGAACCGTTTGAGAGTATAAAAATGAGCATTGACTACTTATTAAACAATGAAAATGTCGAAGCTAAATACTCGAAATAATAACCACTAACATAATTCTGCTAATTCACACAAGATGAAAATCTGACTCTTGATGACTTGATGATAATTAGCGAGATATTTCAACCATAGCAGAGACACATTGAGAATAGATGATTAAATCCCTTTATTCTTTTAAATAACAAAAGGTCAAGAAAATTAAATTCTTGACCTTTTATTGTTTCTATTGAGAAAGATTGCTTTTTTAAGCTGGGTGAATTGCCTCTGTAGGGCAAACCTCAGCGCATGTTCCGCAGTCTGTACATACTTCTGGATCGATAACATAAATATCTCCTTCAGTAATAGCATCAACAGGACATTCGTCAATACAAGTTCCGCATGCAATGCAATCTTCATTAATTACATAAGCCATAATTAGTAGTTTTATAAGATTAGTATAATAGTTTGATTGAATTAATGTTGCAAAAGTACTGTTTTTTTTATTATGACCTAAATTTTGCGGGTTAATTAATATTTACTCTTTGCAACAGATTGAAAAAGTTATGTTTACAATTTAAAAAAAATGATTATTACTCTACTAAACATTTCTATTAGGGCTTTTCGAGAAGATAGAACTAAAAGTTTTCTTTTGTAACAGATAATAATCAAAAAGTATAGAACCTTTATATTGTGGTTTTATTACGATGTGTGTGGTTTTCATTAAATTCTCCTTTCGTTTATGCTTGAACGATGTTTTCATTTTAATGAAGTCTGAATAAGCTCTAATTACTGATTGTGCATGTCCAAATTTGCCAAACACTATAAAATGGAGCATTGCAGCAACATCCAAAAATATTCGCATTAAGAGTATGTGAATCAATCTGCTACGTGAAGCATTTTTGTAGATCATCAATAAGTTGTTCCGAAAGTTCAGATAAGTTTTGCGTGGACTTTCACTATTCAGAGACGCTCCCCCAACGTGATAAACCGTGGATTGTGGGACACAGACGATACTTTTGCCCCTTGACTGCAATCGCCAACATAAGTCAATCTCTTCCATGTGAGCAAAAAAGTCACCGTCCAATCCTCCTGTTTTTTCATATTCTGTAAGTCTCATGCACAAACAAGCACCCGTAGCCCAAAAGATACGCTCTATGTTATTATACTGTCCCCTATCCTCTTCCAATTCATCCAATATCCTACCTCGGCAGAAAGGATAGCCATATCTATCGATGAATCCACCTGCTGCACCCGCATATTCAAACTTCGATTTGTCAGCATACGATAGTATCTTTGGTTGCACAGCAGCTGTATCAGGATTGTTTTCTAAATGATCAATTAAAGGTTCAAGCCAATTGTCGGTTGTTTCAATGTCTGAATTTAGCAACACAACATACTTTGCAGTTACTTCTTTCAAAGCACGATTGTAACCTTCGGCAAAGCCGTAGTTTTTGTCTAATAGAATCAATTTGACTGATGGAAATTCACTCATCAATACCTCTACTGAATTATCAGAGGAATGGTTGTCTGCGACTACCACTTCACAGTCTGCCGACTGAGTGTATTTCAATACAGTGGGTAGAAACTTCTTTAATAGCTCTGCACCATTCCAGTTTAATATTACAACCGATGTTTTAATCATAATTCTGAATAGTTATCCGTCTTTTTCTTTTTAGAGAATTTCCATCGATTGTGTGTCCACAAATAAAATGCAGGTTGGCGCAAAATAGTCTGCTCCATCTTTCGCATATACACTTCTGTAATAGCAAACTCGGGCGCTTTAGATGCGTCCGTCGTAATTAGTGAAGCTGTTGCAGAGTAGTGTCCCCGTTTAGTTTTTTCAATATCTAAGTAAACAACTGAAAACTTTGTTTTACGTGCAATACGTTCCGCTCCAGTTAATGTAAGTGTGTCTTGATTGAGAAACTTGGTCCAATATTGATCATAATACCGAGGAGGTCGCTGATCAGAAATAAAACCAAATAGCATTTGTTCGCCATCGTTTCGAAGCTTAATAATACTTCGCATAGTTTCCCTTCGTTCAATATTGAGCGATTTGAAACGAGTACGAATCTTCAGAAATATTTGGTCAAATGATTTGCTGCTTATACGTTGATATATTTGTGCAGTCACTATATCTTTTGGAGTATGTAATCCAATAGAGGTTACCCATTCCCAATTACCATAATGCCCCAAACACATTATACACGACTTGTTGTCTTTCATTGCCTCAGCCACAACATCATCTATACCGTGAAACTTCATTCTCTCTCGCATTTCACCGTCCGAAATGTGCAGCAACTTAATGGTTTCGAAGAAGTAGTCACAAAAATGATGATAGAAATCTTTCTCTATTTTGATAATCTCTTCATGAGATTTGTTAGGAAAAGAATTCGTTAAATTGCGTCGCACCATCTTTCTTCTGTAGCGCACTATATAGTATGTCAAAACATATAAAATATCCGAAAGTACATACAATACCTTGAATGGTAAAAATGCATGTAATTTTAGAATTCCATATATGAGATGATAACCTATGGGTCTATTATGCATTTTCAAGCACTGTAAATTTTGCATTCATGGTCATACTCTCTTCATCAAGATCTTCAATAGACACATCAATAATTTCATTTACCAAATCAGCATTATATGGAGTGGCAACTTTCACATAATTTTCAGTGAATCCCATCATCTTCTTACCAAACTTAGCATCTTCAAATAATACTTTTTGTGTCGTTCCTTTATATTGATTGTAAAACTCTTGCAGTTTTTGTTCTGAAATATCTAACAATGCTTTACTACGTTGATGCTTTACCTGAGGATCAACAGGATTGTCCATTTCCAATGCTTTAGTGCCTGCACGTTCGGAGTATGTAAATACATGCAGTTGAGATATGGGTAACGACTCAATAAACTTTTTGGCATCATCAAAATAGTCGTTCGTTTCGCCTCTAACACCCACAATTACGTCAACACCAATAAAAGCATGAGGCAGCACTTCTTTTATTTTCTCAATTTTGTGAGCAAAAAGAGCAGTATCATATTTTCTTTTCATCAACTTCAGCACCTCATCGTTTCCCGATTGCAACGGAATATGAAAATGGGGCATAAAGCGTTTAGAATTGGCAACAAATTCGATTATCTCATCTGTTAATAAGTTAGGTTCAATAGATGATATTCTAAAACGTTCAATACCCTCAACATCGTCCAATGCTTTTACTAAGTCTAAAAAGTGTTCATTGGTAGTTTTTCCAAAATCACCAATATTCACTCCCGTTAAAACAATTTCCTTACCACCACTTTCAACTACTTGTTGGGCTTGTTCAACCAAGCTGCTGATAGACCCATTTCTGCTTCTTCCTCTTGCAAAAGGAATGGTGCAATAGGTGCAGTAATAGTCGCATCCATCTTGTACTTTCAGAAAGTGACGCGTGCGGTCGTCAGCCGAACAAGAAGGAACAAATGTTTTAATTTGGTTTGTCTTTGTTACAAACACTTCGCCCTTGTTCTTTTTACTATGTTGATTTAGAAAGCTAAGCACATCCATTTTTTGATCAGAGCCCAACACCATATCCACCCCTTCAATATCGGAAATTTCATTAGGTTTCAATTGTGCATAGCATCCGGTCACCAAGACTACAGCATTGGGATGCCTTTTTATCATTTTGCGAATGGCTTGACGACATTTTTTATCGGCAAGCTCGGTTACTGAGCAAGTATTGATGACGCATATATCAGCTTGTTCGCCTTTTTGTGCTTTTGATATACCTGCTGTTGCCAACTGCCTGCCTATTGTGGAAGTTTCGGCAAAATTAAGCTTACAACCCAAAGTATAGTAAGCAGCCGTTTTATTTTCGAATATAGATGTATCTATCAT
>DATERO010000289.1:0-4084 GCA_035271465.1 Dysgonamonadaceae bacterium
GTCTGCAGGTGCCCATGCCTTAAGGATTACTGTCTTTTCTGTGAACTTGCTGCTTCCTAGTGCTTCATAACGAGATTTTAGAATGTTCCAGTAATCGCTTAAAGCTCTTACTGTAGGAACCCATTCTTCCGCAACTTTTGAAACTTCTCCCAGGATTTTGTCTTCTTCCTGCTCTAAAGCTTCGCGCCGGGCATCAAAATTCACAAGTTCTTCCCCAACACTAAGAGTTAGATGGCCTGGGATATCGACGCGTGAAAGACTAAACTTTGAACACATATCCAGAGCTTTCTGCTCCAGATCCCTTCGATAGAAAATTGCCACCCACGCCTCTTTGTCTTTTTCCCCAAAAGAAGCGGTAAAACACTCCCCATTTTCACGAAGAACATCTGCAATTGCCTGTTTGCAGCTGGCCACATTGTCAACAGGCATAGTCCCAACAACACCCTTAACCGTCTGTGTCCCGTTAGATAAAAGATCCAAATCATAGGGCAACTCGGTAAGGTGGGAAAGAATAGATTTTGCCCCCTCAATTTGTGTAATCTCTGAGTGAATTTCTACAAGCCTACGTTCACGTGTACGCATTTCTTCCGCAAAATTCTTTATTTCTGTCTGCTCTGAAAGGTCTTCCAAATCTTGTACAGAATAGTTCGGCCGTTCACCCAAGGCTCGTGCCATAGGGCTAACGCTATCATTGAAATATGGTTCTAAAAAACGCAGAAGAAATCGTATTTCGCTGAGTAAACTATCGATATGTTGTAGACGAGACGGTGAATGATCCTCTGAATCATCCATATCCTGCCGAGAAATAATTTCGCAGGAACCTGCTTTCTGAAGGATGGCCAGCACATCCTCTATTACTGAGTTGTGAATATAAAATTCGAGTTTGTTAATTCTAGCCACGGCCATATCTAGCCATCACCTCTTCCGCAATCCAGGCAGCGGTCTTATTAACACGCCCCTGATGGCTATTTGTAAATGCTTTAGCACCTTCTTTTCCCTTTCGGACTATTTCCCCCGCCCTAGCTTCAGCCTCCTCTTCGACTTTCTGCAAATTGTCACGATATTTTCGGAAGGCCTGTTGTCTAGTTTCTTTGATTCGAACTTCTGCTTCATTTTTGGCTTCACTTATCAAACGTGCCGCTTCATTCTTTGCATCTTTGACTATCTGTTTCGCATCTGATTCTGCCTTTTTGATTTCATCGGCCAAGTTAGTTGCCATGCCATCCACCCCCCTTCCCCACTACAAGAAAGTATTCATCAGCGTAGGCTATAATCGGGTACAAAGCCGGAGTTATTGTAATACTCATAAAAATTTGTGTCAAACTTAGCAAATTATCAAATTTATTTAAGGCATAATAGCATCAAATAATAGCACTGATGGTTACGTTCTATATTTATCTGGATTGTTTGTTGGGGGGATTCTCTTTGAAATAAGCTGGAGCGGACAACGGGATTCGAACCCGCGACCCTTAGCTTGGGAAGCTAATGCTCTACCAGCTGAGCTATGTCCGCACCATCGATGAGACATTATAAACGCGTAATCCCCTTTTTGCAATACCTCGTTATGCTAATGAGTCCACTATGATATGATACCAATTAAAATGATTCGTGTCGTATTAACCTTAAAAGAAAGACGAAACTGACCCTTTCTCGAATAATTAAGAATATGCCGTAATTCCATAACTTTTATCTTCATCTATCCCCCAAAATGGGAAAACACTTCATCAATAACATAACAGCCACCAGGGCAAGTTGCTTAGATTTTATGACGGCCGGCGAACAGCAAAAAGCCACCCTAAAGCATCGCTCCCGCGGGTGGCTATTACTCTGAAATCCCTATTTTCCAAGGCTTTTTTGTTTTACTTCTTATCAACATGTTCCAGCAACGCTACGCACTCGACGTGGCTTGAGAGGATAGAATGAATGTCATTTGATTATGTCCGTTCTCGGAAACATATCTACTGCGTTTTTTACACTATCGGTAGACGGAAACATATCCATAGGCTTCGCTGTTTTTTGAAAAACTGAGGTATGCTGTTAATTTTCAGTACCCAATACTGTAAATAACGTTACTCTCCTATTCACTAATGTAATTCAACAATCTTTCTAAAATGTCATGTGTAACTTTTAAGTTGTATTGTTCAATAAGGTGACTTTGCAAATCCATAACTAATAGCAAAGAATTTTTATAGGCTTCAAATAATTCTACCTTATCTAATCGAGCAGTGGTCTTTGCAAATTTTTTATAATTTTCAAGGCTAATTTCTTTTTCAAGGTTTTTACTCATGTTTAGCCAATTATCAGCATTTTTTTCTGCCATACGTATAAGTTGTAGTGTATTTTTTTGAAGTTGTGATAAGAGTTCTAATGAACGAGCATATTCTCCTCTTTTTAGAACGTTGATTCCCATCAACCATAGATTAGAGAAATTACACAACAAAAAATTAGCATTTTCTTCAGTAAGTCTATTTGGTCTTGCACCACTTATCTCTGATAAATAATTTTCTAATTGCCCTGTTTCATCGTAAATAAGCATAGCCTTCGTATCAGGAATATAACCTGAATCTTTAAACGAGGGGATTATGTTCATATCTTTTTCAGAAAGGAAATGAAATTCCCCACGTATAAGATTATCAAAAATAACTACCTCTGTTCCGTACTCATTTTTATAAAGCATCAAGTACGGAGCTACGTCAAACAACCAGTTGGATGAATCAAAGTTCGAGGTTATACTATCTTTCAAAAATATATAGAACTCTATATCAGAGTATTGGTCACCTTCTCCTTTGGTAAACGATCCATACATCATACAAGCTGTAATTCGTTCATCTGACTCAGTAAGATTCTTAACGTTTGCAATTAATTCTTTTTGTTTTAACATTTCTTCACCCTTTCATGTAAATATCTTTTAGTTATTGTGGCAACTCAAAATCTCTACAAACCTAAATTAATATTTTTCGTACAAATATTATTGCAAAAAGCATCATCATGCTCCACAAACAATAGTGTAGGACAATATTCCAAAATCATTTTTTCAATTTGGATACGTGAAAAAATATCAATATAGTTCAATGGCTCATCCCATATATACAAATGTGCACTTTCACAAAGGCTTTTAGCAATTAGTACTTTCTTTTTCTGACCAGCACTAAAATCCACCATGTTCTTATCAAACTGCTCTCTATTAAAATCCAGTTTACGAAGAATCGTTTTAAATAGAGTTTCATCGATCTTATTATTATAGGCAAATTCAGATAGATTACCTTTTAAATATGAAGTATCTTGCGAAATATAAGAAATTTTTAGTCCACTTGCTAGCATAAAATTTCCGGTAAATTTAATATCATCTCCATTAATCAATTTTAGGATACTAGACTTACCACTCCCATTTTTTCCGATAATGGCAACTCTATCACCAATATTGACTCTGAAATTAAGATTACTGCATACTTCTTTATCTCCATAAGACAATGATAAATCATTCGCTTCTATTAAGCACTCTTTGTGAAATTCAAGTGGTGAAATTTTTAAGTCATCATATTGTTCAATGTTGTGGAGCAGTTCTGATTTTTGTAAAACGGCTTCCTGATGTCTTGACTCAATATTTTTGGCACGTTTCATCGCTTTTGCAGCCTTATGTCCAACATAACCCTTATCCAGTTTTGAACCAGAATTTGTTGTTCCATATTTACTTTTTTCTACTTTATTTGACCAGTTTGAACTACGTTTTGCTGCATAAGACAACCTTCCTATTTCTTTAAGGAGTTTCTTGTTTTCTGCCAGTTCAAAATTATCTTGTAACGTTTTGTTCTCCCACCAAGAAGTAAAATTTCCCTTTTGGATTTCGATATTCGTTTTATTGATAGATAGTATATGGTCAACACATTGATCAAGTAAGCTTCTATCATGAGATACCAAAATAAACCCCTTCTTGCGTTTCAAATAGTTTTGCACTACATTACGTGCATCGATGTCAAGATGGTTTGTAGGTTCATCAATAAGCAGGAAACAACTCGCTGTAAGGAATAAAGCTGCAAGAAGGACCTTTGTTTGCTCACCATTTGACAATGTATTAAACGGACGA
>DATERO010000290.1:0-5345 GCA_035271465.1 Dysgonamonadaceae bacterium
CATTTTTTAAAAAGTAATCATATAACTTCGTGCCGAACCTTGTTTGTAGTTCTGCAAGATTTACTCCCCACATCGTTCGCAATCTGGTTATAATATATTCATTATACATTTTGGTTTGGTCTAGGTCCTCTATTTCAAAAATAGGTTCATTTTTATTTACCCCATTAATATACTCAGGCAGCGAAGAAACGTTCCACGACCGATGCTCACCATCGTATGAGTGAGCAGAAGGACCCAGCCCCAAATACTTTTCACTTTTCCAATATGAAGTATTGTGTTTAGAAATAAGCCCATTTTTAGCAAAATTTGACACTTCATAATGAATGAAGCCCTCTTTTTTTAGCTTTTCGATAAGCATTTCGAACATTTCAAGACTATTATCCTCATCAACAGGAGTCACCTTACCCGCTTGCAATAATGAATAGAGACGAGTTTTCTCTTCATAAATTAAATGATATGCTGAAATATGCTGAACATTCAACTCGCACGCTTGACGAAGACTTTCTTGCCAGATTCCTAATGTTTGATTTGGCAAACCATACATCAAATCTATGCTTATATTATCAAAGCCTTTCGTTCGGCAATATTTGACAGAATCGACGGCGGTTTTTGCATCATGTCTGCGATTAAGAAACTTCAGCTCGTTATCATTGAGACTTTGAATACCAATGCTTATTCGATTAAAAGGTAGCTCACTCAACATATCAACATAAATCGTTGATAAATCATCTGGATTAGCTTCAATTGTTATTTCTGCATTAGATGATACTGTATAATTGGCAAAAACTGTCTCAAATATTTCATTAAAATGAGTTTGATTGAGCCGAGAGGGAGTCCCACCACCAAAGTAAATAGTTTCTACTTTACGATCTTCGAGTTCGTTCTTTCTGAATAATATCTCTTTCTTTAATGCATTAACATAACTATCCATTTCAACTTCGTTAGTTGAAGTGAAATAGTCGCAATAAATGCAACGTGATTTGCAAAAAGGAACATGAATATAAATACCTGCCAATTTATTAATATTTATCTGTTAGTTGATTATATGCGTCAAGATACTTCCTTAAGCGAATCACATCTTCATCCGTGATCTCTTTTAATCTTCTTATATCCATATTATCAGTTAAATCATTCAGCTTTACACGAACGGCTAAGTTGTTTTTTTTGACACGTTGCAAGTAGTGATCATAATCCTCATTCTCAAGCTTAGTAAGTGCATGCACTGCATCAATAATTTCCTCAGAAAATCCTTCGTTAATTAAATCTACCAGTCTCAGCTGCGTATCTTCTATTAAATCGTGCAAAGCCCCAACAATTTTCTCTTCCAATGTCTGTCCTGCATCCATCACGCGAAAAGGGTGCCCAATGTATGGTTGATCACTTCTATCCAACTGTTTGTTGTGCGCTTTAATTGAAATAAACATAGCGTGTTTGAGCTGTTCTCTTAAGTTCATTTTATTGCATTTTATCCAACATCTGCTCAACTACAAGAGACTCGTCGGTCGTAATATAATCTGATTTAAATCTATCGAAAGATGAATATTCTCGGGTTTATTAATAGTCCAAACATTTTAAAAGTAGAAGCACATGTTTGTTTTATCTATTCTGAGTAATTATCAATTACACAAATAAAACAAACTTGACAAAAAGAACACTTTTTAATAGTGTAGTAAAGCTAGTTTCTCGTCTTAAAATAACTAAGAACAAATATAGCAGTAAAGTTTTTATTATTAAGGTTTAACTTGTTAAATGCTCAGAATTATCAAAAGAAATAATTACCTGTTAATTATTAACCTCCATTTTATCTTATAGAAATAATACTAATGAATTAAAGCATAAATATAAATGGTTTAACTAATATATTTATCAAAACTTCAGTATATTTGTGAATACAATTAATTCTCAATATTGAACATATAATGCATAATTAAAGAATCATGGATAAACCGTATGTAATTGGAGTAGATATTGGTGGAACAAACACCGTTTTTGGCATTGTGGACAAAAGAGGTCAAATCATAAGGAATGGAAGTATTAAAACGAGCATACATGCTCAAGTAGATGATTACTTGAACGAGCTTACTGATGCTCTTAAAGAAATGATTGAAGAGACTAATACAAATGATTTGATAAAAGGGATCGGTGTTGGTGCACCAAATGGAAACTTTTTCAAAGGTACTATAGAGTATGCCCCAAATCTAAGATGGAAAGGAGTGATACACTTCACCTCAATGCTCGAAGAAAGAATTGGAATCCCTGTGGCTTTAACAAATGATGCTAACGCTGCAGCAATTGGCGAAATGACTTACGGTGCAGCAAAGGGGATGAAGGACTTTATTGTTATTACACTTGGAACGGGAGTTGGAAGCGGTATTGTTGTGAACGGTCAACTTATATATGGTCATGATGGCTTTGCTGGTGAACTGGGTCATGTAATCATGCGTAGAAACAATGGCAGGCTTTGTGGTTGTGGACGAAACGGATGTTTAGAAACATATAGCTCTGCTACTGGTCTAGTTAGGACTGCACGTGAATACTTAGACCTACAACCCGAAGTTAACTCTAGATTACGCACAATTCCATTAGAAGATTTAACTTCAAAAGATGTTTTTGATGCTGCTATATTAAATGACGACATTGCAAAAAAAGTTTTTCAATTTACAGGAGAAATTTTGGGTGAGGCATTTGCTGATTTTGTTGCTTTCTCAAGCCCCGAAGCAATCATATTATTTGGAGGATTAGCAAAAGCAGGTGATCTTATTCTAAATCCAATCCGTGAAAGCATGGAGAAAAACCTCTTAGATATTTACAAAGACAAAATAAAGCTTATCTTCTCTGCATTAAAAGAAAGTGATGCTGCCGTTCTTGGAGCAAGTGCTTTAGGATGGGAGCTAACTCAAGATAGTAGATAAAGAGCAGTATCAAATCATGTCAATAATATATTCTGATAATTGATATCTGAAAATTTAACATGTGATATATAAAAGCTAGTAGCGAATCAATTCATAAAAATGAAGAATGTCTTCATCATGCATCCATTCAAAAACATCGTCTTTACTTTCTAACAAAGAGATTCTTAGATTTCGGCTTCTTATAACTTTTTTCTAATTCTTATCGATTGTCTTCGACAAAATATAGATAGATTTTATACCTTTGCATCCATTCAAAAACATTAGAGACAATTTGAGATAAAGTTATGTCAGGTAAAATAAACAGTGCGCTAATTTCAGTGTTTGATAAAGGTGGATTGGACGAAATCCTATCGGTTCTTAATCAATTAAATGTTTCCTTCATTTCTACAGGAGGAACACAAGAATATATTCAAAAACTAGGATATGAATGTGAAAGTGTAGAAAAAGTTACAAGCTATCCACCCATATTAGGAGGACGTGTTAAAACATTACATCCAAAGATTTTCGGAGGAATACTTTATCGAAGAGAGAATGAAGCAGACAAGAAGATAGTTAAATCTTACGATATCCCTTCCATCGATTTAGTAATTGTTGACTTATATCCATTTGAAGCAACCCTTGCATCGGGAGCGTCACACGAGGAGATAATTGAGAAGATTGATATTGGAGGTATCTCTCTTATTAGAGCAGGAGCAAAGAACTATAAAGATGTGCTAATGGTTGCCTCAAAAAACCAATATAGTGCACTGCTTAATATACTTACTGAAAAGAAAGGTATCTCTAGCTTAGAAGATCGAAAATGGTTTGCCAAAGAGGCATTTGGTGTTTCGTCTGCATATGATAGCGCTATTTTCTCTTACTTCACAGACAATGATGATTTAAGCTCATTTAGAGTTGCGGCTAGCAATGGTAAAAAACTAAGATATGGAGAAAACCCACACCAAGAAGGCTACTTTTATGGTGACTTTAATAAGATGTTCAGCCAACTGAATGGTAAAGAGATATCTTACAATAACCTATTAGATATTGAAGCTGCTGTTCAACTAATGTCTGACTTCACTGAACCATCACTTGCTATTATTAAACATAATAATGCCTGTGGCATGGCTTCGCGCAACAATTTACTAGATGCATGGAAAGATGCTTTGGCTGGAGATCCAATATCTGCATTTGGTGGTGTAATAATTTCCAACCAAAATATTAACAAAGGAGTTGCAGACGAGATAAATAAACTTTTTTTTGAAATTATAATTGCACCATCTTATGATAATGAAGCGCTGGAATTATTGAAACAAAAGAAGAATAGAATTATATTAGTTCAAAACGAAACAGAAGAAAATCAAAGTTTTCAATATAGATCACTGCTCAATGGAGTATTGGCAGAACAAAAGAATAGGAGTGTACAAGTAGCGTCTGACTTAAAGGTAGTAACTACAATCGAGCCAACAGTAAACGAAATTGACGATTTACTATTTGCCAATAAAATGGTAAAGCACTTGAAATCAAACGCTATTGCATTAGTAAAAGATAAACAATTGATTGGAATTGGTACAGGACAAACATCAAGAGTGGACGCTTTGATGCAAGCTATTGCTAAAGCGAAACATATGGGGCTGGATTTGCAAGGTGCTGTAATGGCATCCGATGCTTTTTTCCCATTTCCTGATTGTGTGGAGATTGCTCATGAGGCTGGTATCACTGCGGTGGTGCAACCTGGTGGATCAATTAAAGACAACGACTCTATAGAGTATTGCAATCAGAACAACATGGCAATGGTAACTACAGGTGTACGCCATTTTAAACATTAAAACAATATATTGTAACACAAAATAATATGGGATTATTTTCATTCACGCAAGAGTTGGCTATGGACCTTGGAACAGCCAACACTGTAATTGTAAACAGCGCCGGAAAAATATTGCTGGACGAGCCCTCTATTGTTGCGCTCGACCGCAAAACAGATAAAATGATTGCTTTGGGAGAGAAAGCAAGACAAATGCATGGGAAAACTCATGAGAATATACGCACAATTCGTCCTCTTCGCGATGGTGTGATAGCCGATTTTGCTGCTGCCGAACAAATGATTCGCGGCATGATCAAGATGGCAAATAAAAACAAAAAAGGATTCTTCTCTCCATCGCTTCGCGTGGTGGTTTGTATTCCATCGGGAAGTACTGAAGTAGAGATACGTGCAGTACGTGACTCAGCTGAACATGCTGGTGGACGCGATGTATATATGTTGTTTGAACCAATGGCAGCTGCATTGGGTATTGGTCTTGATGTGGAAGCGCCCCAAGGGAATATGATTGTTGACATAGGTGGTGGTACAACTGAGATAGCTGTTATTTCATTAGGTGGTATTGTTTCAAACAAATCAATAAAGATTGCTGGTGACGATTTAACTGAAGATATACAAGAATACATGGGCAGACA
>DATERO010000291.1:0-4418 GCA_035271465.1 Dysgonamonadaceae bacterium
CTCATATTCTTGATTTAACTTAAGAACAATATAGGTGCTATAGGAATCAATACTACTAATTGATTCATATAACAAAACATCATACTCTTTAGGAAATTCTATATTAAACTTACTTTCATATTCAAGTAGTAATTTTTCCGCTTTTTTATGCGTGCAAGAAGTCAAAAGTAAAAGTGATATAATTAATAAAATAAAAATAGTTTGTTTTCTTTTCATGATTTTTCTCATCCCACGTTTCAAATATTTGTATAGATTTCATTGAATCTTGTGAAAAAGCAATGTTCTTATATACGCTTTATATAAATATACCATAAATTTCACTTTTTTCAAATTACAATCTACATATAAAAAGAATTACTTCTGTTTTAATTAAAAGAGATTTGACCACAGTACCAAACATCTTTATTTTTTTATATCAGTTTAGAAAGTAGTCGGAGTACTGATCAAATACTCGTTTGTCTAATTCTATTAGATATGCCCTCCATAGGACTACATTTAGTGAAGATAGATTTAAAAGGGCTACAATTAAAAAATATTTACTAGGCAAAATTTCTTTCAAAATGACCTCTCCTACCCTATCTGCGTACAAAAAAGGTATGAAACCATGTATCATACCTGTAGTGCTAATATGGTACAACCGATGGGAGTCAAACCCAAGATGCAACCCCTCTCCTTGTAATCGTTCAATCGTGCAACCCCACCCCCTAATCGTTCAACTAGTAGGTTTTCAATATTGTTTATTTCCCCCCTATTTTTTGCCCTGAAAACCATCAACTCTCACCGAAAATCATAGAAATCAATATTAAATTGCCTATTTTAAGCGTTTTAAGCACAAAAAAAGCCTTGATAATTGTATCAAAGCTTCACTAGGCAGATGTGTTAGTAGAGCAATTTTAATACAATTTAGCATACCCCTTAAAAATTTAGCATACCTGCTCTAATTTTTAGCATACCTGATCAAAATTTTAGCATACCCTATTTTTTATATCTTAATTGGATATTTAATGTAAAATGAATTTTATCATCAAGTGGTAATTTATATAAGTTAAGCATGCCATATCTTGATGTACTTGGTGAATCGAATTTAGTTTCCTTCATGATATATTTTAAAACTTCATTTCTAAAATACACGAGGTCAAGAATCATAACACTTCCATCGTTTTTTACTATCACTAAGCCACCATTGACCGAATTGTTACCGTTCCATTTTGTGCCAGGCACAAAGCCAAAACTGATGCCTTCCATAAAATCGGCAAGTTTTTTCAATGCAAAAGTGTCATCATCGAATCTATTACCTTTCAAAAAGCAATTAATCAAATCTTTATCACCTAAATATGATTCTAATAAAGCGTTCCCTAAATATGTAGGCATGTTTGAATCAATCATTCTTAAATTGTAATCAAATGTTTCCGAACAAACCTTCACAAATTTAATTTGTCCTCCATGTCTTCTTATGGCATCCAATCTATCCAATAATTTTGTATGCGTGTCTATTGAGTTAATTTCATCGATATATTTTTCATCTAATCCAGTAATTTCATACAAAAAATTAGTGTTTTGGCTTGAGTTCAAAATTGTTGCTGGGCTACCCAAAGAAGATTTGATACTGTATTTAAGAACTTTATTTGATCCAAGTCTTGCGTCCATAACAGTTGCTTCCATGTCTTCTTTGCTCATTGATTTTGATTTTATAGGAGCACCTTTTGTCATTTTCACAAGAAGGTCATTGATATCACCTATTTCAAAAGAACCATTACCAACAGGAGCATTCTTGATTGCATCAAATATTTTATTTTTGTTTTCGGAAAGCTCTATTTGCTTGATTAAATTATCAAAGTCATTATTAAAATAAACTTCAACATCACCATTTTCTTTTAGTTCGTATTCGGTTATACCTGTATTAGGATAAACTTTTATTTTTTTGAGATTATATAATTCCTTTGTAATTTCTTCCAGTTCCGAATTACCGATAGATAATTCTGGGCATAAGAGCATCGATAGGATTGCATATATTTCTGACCATTCTCCTCTGTTAAAAGTACTCATTCATTTAATTTCCTCCTTAATCGTTTTTATCATTTCTGCTCCAACAGCCTGTATTGCTGGGATTGCGACTGAATTTCCTAATTGTTTCATTGCAGCAGATTTGGAAACAGGAAATTCAAAATCATCAGGGAAACCTTGCATTCGTTTTCCTTCTTTTGGTCCCACTCTTCTCTCTTTGCCATCAACAATATAGCCGTCCCAATTTCTTCTGTCTGTTATTGAAGAACTTTTTCCTCCAACACGTAAAGTAAAACCAATTTCTTTATTAACCGTCGCACCATCAAATACCCAACTCATATTTTTGGTTAATGGAACTGGTTGCGGGAAGGCAAATGCCGAATCATCTATGTCGTTTCTGAAACAAATCATATAAAGTCTTGGCCTATGTTGTGGACAATTAAAATCTGATGCTTTCACAATTTGGTAATGGAACTTATATCCCAACTCTAGAATTGTATTCTTTATTACCTCAAACGTTTTCCCTCCATCGTGAGTAAAGAGTCCTCTAACATTCTCCAAAAATACGGCTTTTGGTTTTTTTATTTTCATAATATTTGCAACATTAAAAAACAAAGTTCCCCTTGTGTCTTCAAACCCTCTCTTTTGACCCGCTTGAGAAAATGGCTGACAAGGAAAGCCAGCACAAATAACATCATGATCTGGTATGTCGTTAGGGTCAACTTTCGTTATATCACCAACATAATTTTTATCATTAACAAAAATATCGGGACATGTCTTTGTGAAATTTGCTTTATATGTTTTTCTGCAATCGGAATCCCATTCAGAAGCAAAGACGCATTTTCCACCGAGATTGTCCATGGCGATGTGAAACCCCCCTATTCCAGCAAATAAATCAATAAACGTAAATTTTTCTTTCATTTTTTACTCCTCTGAATACTTATTATCAAAACAATCAAAAAATTCCTTTAACGTTATTTGCAATCCATTACAAATCGTATTTAAATTTTCTATTGTTATATTTTGTTTTCCTGATTCCAACCTAGATAAATATGTGCGATCAACGCCGATTATTTTAGAAAACTCATCTTGGTTCATATTCGCTTTGGTCACTCGCAAATCTCTGACCCTTTTACCAATTTGTTCTTTCAGCATTGTTGCGTCCTCCTTGACAATTACAATTATAACTTATTGTGACTTAAAAAGCAATTATTGTGACTTAGATTTCACAAAAATGACTTCTCAAGCATCTCTTTTATATCCAATCTATATAATTCACATAAGGCATACAAAACATTAAGAGGAATGGTTCTCAGCCCCTTTTCATAGTTTCTGAATGGATTATTTGAAATTCCTATGAATGAAGATATTTCAATGGAAGTATGATTTAATTCTACCCGTCTTTCTTTTAGCAAACTTCCAAGTTTAAAATTATCTATTTCGTGTACATGGATAACATCAGAAGGCATAACAATAGCTGCCTATTTCTTGAACACCTCAAGCCTTATTCTTTCGAATGATTCCACCTTCATTCCTGCTATCAATCCATAAGGGGTTCTTGGAGAGCATAGCACTTCTTTCTCGACTGCGTTGCATTGCACCTCTATTTCCTCATATTGTTTTAACATCGTTTTCGAGTCGGCTATTTCTTTGTTTAGTTGCAGTATTTCTTTTGGCTTAAGCTCATCGAGATGGTTTCTCAATGTATACTCACAGCAATCAATGTTAATTTCGGCATCCTGATAGATATGCTCAAGCCAGTAATAAAAATAACGAAGATTTCTCTTCTTGACATATAGTCTATTCACCTATTTCACCATCCTTTAAGAGATGGTCGTATATTAACTCTTAATCGATATTAATACAGTTCTTTTGCATCAAGTTTTTATTAAATCGTGTTTTTGTGGCCTAATCGTGTAAAAGTAGGGGTAAACGTGTAATTGTGGCTATATCGTGTAATTGTGATTTTGCATACACTAAAGCAATCTCTATTTTTGTATCATAATTGTTCTAATGCCTATCCCGTGTGGGGATTTAAACTTGGCAAAAACAACAAAAAAAACACGTCATTGGCTACTGAAGCATAACAAACGTGTTATCTTTTCAATATTTGGTACAACCGATGGGAGTTAAACCCAAGATGCAACCCCTCTCCTTGTAATCGTTCAATCGTGCAACCCCACCCCCTAATCGTTCAACTAGTAGGTTTTCAATAGTATATATTCTCCCCTGTTTTTTGCCCTGAAAATCGTCAACTCACATCAGAAAATAAAGATGATGTGAACCCCATAACTTGTACTTATTTGATAAAATATTTGAGGTGATTTTATGAAAAAGGACAAAAGGGTACGTGGAATCTATAAAAAAGTTCCAGACGACATCAAGATTAAGGTCTGTAAAGATCATTACGATAA
>DATERO010000292.1:0-3000 GCA_035271465.1 Dysgonamonadaceae bacterium
GAATTACTTTTTTGAATATCAAAAGAACTGATGGTATAAATGCTATTGACTCTACAGAGCTATCGCCAATAGCTGCAAGAAATAGCGGAGATAATAAACCAATAGATAAATTGCTAATGAAGGAAAATGCTGCAATGGTTGAGATATTTCCTCCTAAAATACCTGTGATAACAGGGGCTGAAGCTGCTGTCGGGGCAAGCACACAAATCATGGCAGCTTGTGCCAATGTTGTATTAAACTTAAAGAACAACAAATAGACCAAGATGCTTCCTACATATTGAATGCTCAGTAGAATATAGTGGAACTTGGTGAGACGAATGTCTCTTAATAGTACCCGACTGTAAGTTATAAATAGCATCACAAACAGAAAGTAGGGTATAAGAGGAGCGAAAACAGCTAATTGCTTATAAAATACCACACCCACAACCATGGCGATGGGAAGCATGTATTGTCTTATGAATTTTTGCACAGTTTAGTTTTTATAATAATCTGAAGGACTATCAGCGATTTCTATCTTTCTGTTTTTATCGCGATAGTTGATGTCGATAAGAAGTTGTTTTTTTTTGAAAACATACTCAATGATAAACTGCTCAATCTCCGGTAAAAAGTCAGTCATTGGGTATTCTGCTACCTCATGACCGTTTCCTTCCATTGAGTAAAAGAGATATGGGTATCCCTTTTTGCGAAACTCTTTCGCTAATGTGTTAGAACCAAACATCCCGATGTGAAAGAAGCGCTGATTGTTGTATGGTACTAATTTGTCAGCACTGCCATGAAAAAACAGAGTGGGAGCAGGAGCAGTCAAGTATGATGGAGTTCCCTCGTGACTAAATATACTTCCCGAGAAAGAAATTACTCCTGCATATTGAAATGGCTTTGATAAAATCTTTGCCGAGGGTTTGTTGTTTCTTTTTTCATAATCAGCTTGCAGCACTGAAATTGCTCCAGCACTCGATCCACTAATTATTATTTTTGTTGTATCTATATTTAATTCGTTGCTGTTTTTCAATAAGTAATCAGTTGCTGCATATATATCTTCAACTGCTAAGGATATGGAGTTTTCCATCGGTTTGTAATTGAAAAGTGAAGGCGCTTTCTCTCCCTTCATACCTAAGCGATAATCAATGGATACAACTGTGAAGCCTTTATTTGCAAAATAGTTGAAGTAGTCTTTATATAAATTGGCATCTCGTGATCCATCTTTAAAGCCACCTCCAAAAACAAACAGTAAACAAGGTTGACTTGTTGATGCGGTATCTTTGTCAATATTTTCTCCTTTATAAATATCCATTTGTAATGTTTGTGTATCGCGATTTGCAAATGGATAGGTCTGTTTATCTGGAAGTGATCCGAATAATACGGAAGGGAATAGATAAAATATAAGTAAACTAATGATATAAGAGTTGCTACGTAACTTCATAAGTCGAACTTTCGTTTAAGGGTTGTATTTATAAAAGATGTTGGTTTAAGTGCCGATTACTTCTGAGCTATAAACTCTCGTATCAACTTCACAGTTTCTCTTTTAGCCTTATCGAAATCATCATTCATCACCACAGCATCAAACTGAGCGGCAAAACTCATTTCGTGAGCAGCTTTATCCAGTCGATTCTGTATAACCTCAGGTTTATCAGTTCCTCGTTTTTCTAATCGGTTTCGAAGTTCTTCTATAGAAGGAGGCATAATAAAAATACTGAGAGCCTTTGGGCCATATATTTTTTTTATCGCCAAACCACCAACAAAATCAACATCGAAGACCACGTTGTAGCCTGACTCTAAAATACGATCTACTTCGCTTTTTAGGGTTCCGTAAAAATTGTCTTCATACACCTCTTCATACTCTAAGAAATGTCCTTGTTTTATCCGCGATCTAAATTCGTCAGGTGTGAGAAAGTAGTATTCTTCGCCATGTTTTTCTTCTCCACGAGGTAATCGACTAGTTGCAGAAATCGAAAATTGAAGTTTTAAATCCTTTTCAAGTAAATAGCGTACAATTGTTGATTTTCCCGTTCCAGAAGGTGCTGAAAATATAATCAATCTCCCCATGTCATTAATCCTTTCTTTTTTTATTTAATCCTTGAGTATTTTTCTATAAAACGTTAAGTATTTGCTCTTTTATTTGTTCTAACTCATCTTTCATTTGCACAACTAATCGCTGCATATCAGAGTGATTTGACTTTGATCCCAATGTGTTGACTTCACGTCCTATTTCCTGCACAATAAATCCAAGTTTTTTACCTTGTGATGTATCCGATTCAATTGTCTCTAAGAAGTAATCTAAATGGTTGAGCAATCTTGTTTTCTCTTCATTCACATCTAATTTTTCTATGTAATAGATGAGTTCTTGTTCCATTCTATTAGAGTCGTACGTAACGTTCTCCAAAGAATCTAAAGCTTCCTGAATGCGACTTCTTACTTTATTAATTCGCTCGGGTTCAAATTTTTCTAACTCAAGAGTGAGTTTTTTGATATTGTGAATCTTGGCAATTAAAACAACTTTCAAAGCTTCGCCCTCTTGATATCGGAAGTTAATTAAGTCTGCTACTGCTGCGTCTATTGCTTTTTCAACAGCCTGCCACTCTTCTTCATTCAGTTTTTCAGGTTCTTGTTTGAAAACATCGGGAAGTTTAAAGAGCACTTCAAACCAGTCCTTTGGTTCTTCAATTTCCAATGTAGCGGACAAGTTCTTAATTTCATTATGGTATTTCTTTAGTCTGTTTTCATCAATTCTTAAGTCTGTTTCTTGAGTAAGCTCCTCCACACTAAAATACAAATCTACTTTTCCACGTTCAAGAATTTTCGAAAGGTCGTTTCGGAGAGATATTTCTTTTTCTTTATAAATTGATGGAATTCGTGTATACAAATCGAATTGTTTGCTATTAAGGGACTTTATTTCAACTGTAATTTTCTTATAAGGTATTTCAGCAATTGCTTTACCATATCCAGTCATTGAGTGTATCATCTTCTTTTTTTACAAATGTAACAAAAACTATTGTTTTGTGA
>DATERO010000293.1:0-8119 GCA_035271465.1 Dysgonamonadaceae bacterium
CGAACAGAGAAGTTAAGCCCAATAGTGCCGATGGTACTGCTATTAAGTGGGAGAGTAGGTAGCTGCCTTTTTTAAAGTTAAGCCCGTTCAATGTTAAGTTGAACGGGCTTTCTTGTGTTTATACGAAAAATAAAATGATTAGTATTGTTGTGGTCCAAAGGTGTGTAAAACTAGGTACTCAAAATACTACTTATCCTGATTTCCTTATTAGTGATCTGGTTTCATAGCGACACCAATTTTCTTTTTTCCATTTACCTTTATAGTAAAAGGTTTTTTAAAAGTTACATGACGTATATATTTAGTTTCGTATATTGCTTCTTGGCCATTTAAAAACTCTTCATTAAAGAAGCCACCATTCTCTATAAATGGATTGATCGTAAAATAAGCAACACCTAAAGAAGTCAGATTTTGAAAAAAATGAGATCCCTGACTTGGATCAATTCTATATTGATCTAAAGTAATTTCGCCAATAATACGTGCTTGAGAAATATGAGGCCATTTTATAGGTATCCCCAACCATGGATCGCTAGACCCCCATCTCCCTGGTGCAACGAGTACATAGTTTATATCACTATCAATAAATTTTTTATTTAAATCTTCAATTTCACGTGCAATTAGTTGATTGTTTGCTGGATTAAAACCTTCTGTTTTAACATACACAATATCTTGTATATCTTTAATTGATCCATGACCTAATGCATTTTTTGAGTACATGATAGTATCATTTGGATCAATCAGAGATAAATCTTCTGAGATTACTTCTTTAGAATCTACAATAGGTCGTATTTGCAATAGGTAGAAAATTGCTTCACGTTGACTTATAAGATTAACAGCAAACTCTATTTCTACTTCGCGTCCCATTTCATTGCGGCAAATCTTAAGAACTTTATCAAGAACATCTGCCAATGGCAGCATGTTGTGTTGAAGAATGTGGACAAAAGAAATTATTTTTCTTCCTCCTGGGTAATATCCCTCTCGGATAACCATATCATTTGGATCATATGTTGATGAAATGTATTGTAATGTCCCATCTGAATCAGCCTCCTTTAATCCAAGCTTCTTAAGATTAAATGAATCATCAACCGAAAAATCTTCAACAATAGGATCTGTGCTTAACGAGTAAAAACGCGTTTGAGTTTCTTTCAGAGCTGTATTGACATCCGATAACTGCAGTATTTTATTAGCATGCAAGGGAGAAAAGCGTAATCCTTGATTGCCATCAACAATATATTTGCCAAGACCTAGACCCATTTGCACAACTCCATCTTCTTGCTTCTCATCGCCCAACGGATAATAATTAATGGAACGTGCAACACCTGATATTGTGGGGTAAAAGCGATTATTATACTGAGAGCCTGCTACCTCTTGTAAAACAACAGCCATTTTTTCTTGATCAATTATATTTTGAGTAGCCACCATATATGACTTACTGTCTTTATAAAAAACAGATGCATATACTGCTTTTATTCCATCACTTATCATTCGGATCATTTCAAATTTATCATCCAAATATGGAATCATATATGTGGAGAATATCCCTGCAAATGGTTGATAATGCGAGTCTTCTAGTAGGCTTGAAGAGCGTATTGCAACGGGGTTGTTGATAGCATCAAAAAAGACAAGGAAGTCGGCTACTAATCTCTTTGGCAGCTTAGCAGATAGGAAATGTCTTAATATTTCCTCGTCAGGTAAATCTGAAAGAGCAAGTGGATACAGTTTGTTGGCTTCCATAAATTCATCGAATATATCAGTACAAAGAACAACTGTTTTGGGTACTATCACAGGGAGATTATCATATACATTAAGCTCTTGATGCTTCTTAACTATATATCCCATAAACGCTAAGCCACGACCTTTTCCACCCATTGATTCATCGCCAATGCGCGCAAAATAGGAGTACTTATCAAATCTGTCTTTTTCGAAAACTGCTACGACACCCGTATTTTTCATTTTACGGTATTGTACAATTGCCGAATAAATTAATTCACGCGCCTCATTCATATCCTTATATTCTGTTACATCAATTTTTCGAAGCATTTCTGCAACAGGGAACATTGCGCGCGAGTAGAAAAAACGTGAGAAGTGATTTAATGATAAGTGATAATATAGTGAGTCATCCGGTATTTTAAGAATTATATTTTGGAGCTCTATTAGGTTCTTTATCCTTAAGATCTCTTCTTTCGATTTTGGTGCAACTATAATAAAATCACCAAATCCAAAATTGTCTTTTATTTTGCTCCTGATATCTTGTGGAAAAGTCTGTGAGTTTTTATCAATAAACTCAGCGTTTAAGCCTTTAGCATATTTTAGATTAGTTTGTTCATAAGATGTTAGAATTACTGGAATAGTTTTATCAAATAGTCTTATCCATTCGATTAACTTCTTTCCAGCAAGTTTATCCTTCACTCCTTCACGATTAAAACTTACGTCACTAATTATGCCCAACATGTTTTTCCCATATTTTTCATATAAATTAGTAGCTTCTTCAAAGTTCCTAGCAAGTAATATTTTTGGACGACCTCTCATCCGCATCATGCGTT
This sequence comes from Dysgonamonadaceae bacterium, assembly GCA_035271465.1. GTDB lineage: Bacteria > Bacteroidota > Bacteroidia > Bacteroidales > Dysgonomonadaceae > UBA2632. The sequence goes on from DATERO010000293.1 coordinate 2,541, forward strand.
GATGATCGTTTAGAGCTTCTTTTGAAAATTCTTTTGATTCACTTAAAACATACTTGAATAATAAAGGCAACAAAGAAGAGTAAAATCGAACTGAGTTCTCAACTATAAGTATAGTTTGCACACCAACTGTTTCAACATCATTCTCAACATTCATTTTATCTTCAATCAGCTTGATAATAGCTAATAATAGATCAGAATTACCCAACCAGCTAAACAGATAGTCAACGCCGCTCAAATCTTCATTTTGAAATACCTTGCTAACTGTTTTGGAGAATGGCGTAAGCATTACTACAGGTATTTCGGGATGACTCTCCTTTATTAGTTTCGCAAGTTCAAAGAAATCATTGTTGTCTACATTGGGCATACAAATTACCAATTCATAACGATTTGTTTTTAATTGAAATATAGCTTCTTCTGTACTACTAACTTGACTAAATCGAGGTGGATATCGCAGATTTAGTGATGTGTATTCATTGAAAATTTGCTCGTCTACACGACCATCATCTTCTAGAATGAACATATCATATTGCGAAGCAATGAAAAGAACATTGTAGATACGTTTATTCATTAACTGCACAAATGGTGTGTCTCTAAACCTGAATTCGTTTACATCGTGTGCTTTAATTATTTCTTTCGTATCCATATTGGTAAGAATTTATTTACACAAATATACATTGTAATTAATATAATCAATCATATAATTCATAAAGTTTTACTTCATATCAATTTATAACTAATAGAATATGATCTATACTGTCCATTCGTGAGGACTATGTAAAACAATATTGATTTAAAAATGAAAAAGCCCGCTTTAATGTCTGTTAATCAGCTATAGAGTTTGCATAAAAAGCTCTATATTTGAATTAATTATAAACCATTTTGGAGAAAAACTAAATGAAAAAGCAACTATTATTTTTAATAGCATTTATTATTATTGCAGTAACGACCATTTTTTTTATATCAAGCTATAAAGTTGATATTTCTGTACAGCAACGCCCAAAAACGATGGCAATGACTGCTTCAATTGAAATACCTGACAAGATGGTTTACGCTGGCGAAGTTTATGCTTTTGATAGATATGATATGCATGAGAAGTTGGACAGAGAATTAAACAGCTTTACATATTTTCATTCAACTACATTATTACTCTTTAAAAGAGCAAATCGAATTTTTCCTATCATTGAACCTATTCTTAAACAATACGGAATACCTGATGATATAAAATACTTAGCAGTAATTGAAAGTAGTTTAGATCCACGAGCTGTTTCTCCAGCCCGAGCCGCAGGTTTATGGCAATTCATGCCTGCAACTGCTACACAGTTCGGATTGGAAGTTAGTGGTGATGTAGATGAACGTTACCATATTGAAAAATCAACTATTGCAGCATGTAGATACCTGAACGATGCATATAATAAATATGGATCGTGGAGTGCAGCTGCTTTATCTTATAATGGTGGTCAAGGAAGAATTACAAGTGAGCTTAGAAATCAACAATCAAGTGAAGCACTTGACCTATGGTTAGTTGAAGAAACAACACGTTACTTCTATAGGATGCTTGCAATAAAACTTGTTTTTGAAAGCGCACCACAATATGGATTTATCATTCCTCCACATCATTTATACAAACCAATGGAGTTTAAAAATATAAATGTCTCAACATCTATACCAGACTTAGTTACCTTTGCTAAACAGAATGGCATAACTTACGCCCAATTAAAAGATTTCAACTCGTGGCTGAGAAGCACAAAGCTTACAATAGCTCCTGGCAAAAGTTATACTTTGCAAATACCCACTCGTGAGAGTCTTTATTACAACAAGGATGATCGTTTAAAGGTTCATGATAAACGATGGGTAACAGAGTAGAGTCAGCACTAAAAACCATTAAAATACTTCTGTGAAAATCCTTTTATTGTTTTACAATAAATAAAACCAAACTTTCTTTTGTTTGCACTTTTTTCTATCTTAAGAAGAATTGCGGCAAACAATTATTCTCATATTAATGTTACATTAAACTATGAATTCAGATAAAGAACTAATCAATGTGTACGGAGCACGCGTACACAACTTAAAAAATATAGATGTTGAAATTCCTCGCAACACTCTTACTGTTATAACAGGATTGAGTGGAAGCGGAAAATCATCGTTGGCTTTCGATACATTGTTTGCTGAAGGACAACGACGTTACATCGAAACCTTCTCTGCTTATGCACGTGGTTTTTTAGGAAAAATGGAGCGTCCCGATGTTGATAAGATTACGGGGTTAAGTCCAGTAATATCCATTGAGCAGAAAACAACAAACAAGAATCCACGATCAACCGTAGGAACAACTACTGAAATTTATGACTTCCTGCGTTTATTGTTTGCACGAGCAGGAGATGCCTACTCATATGTTTCGGGTGAGCGCATGGTAAAGTATACTGAAGAGCAAATTCTGGAATTGATTTTGACAGAATATATTGGTAAAAAGATTTATATCTTAGCCCCGATTGTCAGAAATAGAAAAGGACATTATCAAGAACTCTTTGAACAGATAAGGAAAAAAGGATATTTGAATGTAAGAGTAGATGGTGAAATAAGAGAAATATTGCCTGGGATGAGAGTCGATCGTTATAAAAATCATAACATTGAGATTCTCATTGACAAACTATCTGTTTCAAATAAGTTTGAAGACAAACTAAAGAAAAGCCTACAAATTGCTATGAAGCAAGGCGACGGTCTAGTGTTAATTAAAGAGTTAGAGACCAGCGAGGTGCGACATTATAGCAAGCTGTTGATGGATCCTGCTTCAGGTTTGTCTTATAGCGAGCCTGCACCTCACAACTTTTCATTTAACTCTCCACAAGGAGCTTGTTTGAAATGTAACGGACTTGGCACAGTAGATCAAATTGATATTGATAAAGTGTTCCCTAATCCCGAATTAAGTATTGCAGCCGGTGGAATTTCTCCTTTAGGCAAAGAGAAGAGCAATTTGCTCTTTTGGCAAATTACAGCTATTTGTGAGAAACATGGCGTAACACTAAAAACTCCTATTAAAGATATACCCCAAGAGGCTATTAATGAAATATTACATGGAACAACTGAGCGATTGAAAATTAGAAACCATTCGTTAGGCAATTCAAATTACTTAGTTGCTTTTGAAGGAGTTTTGAAGTACATTGATATGCAACAGGAAGATGAAGCTTCATCAGCAGCACAAAGATGGGCTCAACAATTCATTACTAAAATGACTTGCCCTGACTGTAATGGACAACGTCTTAATAAAGAAGCCCTTCATTTTAAAATTAATGATAAGAACATAGCTGATTTAGCAGAAAAAGATATTACAAATCTATTTGATTGGATTAGCAATCTTGACAAAAATGTTACAGGCAAACAGCGTTTGATTATAGATGAGATTAAAAAAGAGATATTGACACGTCTTAGTTTTCTTCTAGACGTTGGGTTGGGCTACCTATCTCTGTCACGTGCATCAGCCTCTTTATCTGGCGGTGAGAGTCAAAGAATCAGACTTGCCACACAAATTGGATCTCAATTGGTTAACGTATTGTACATCTTGGATGAGCCCAGTATAGGGTTGCACCAAAGAGACAATGATAGGTTAATAAATTCATTGAAAAAGCTAAGAGATACAGGCAATTCAATTATTGTTGTTGAACATGATAAAGATATGATGCTTGCATCAGATTATGTGGTTGATTTAGGTCCTTATGCAGGAAGAAAAGGTGGTGAAGTAGTTTTTGAAGGAACTCCAAAACAGATGCTGAAAGAAAACACTTTAACATCAAACTATCTAAATGGAAGTTTAGAAATTGCTATTCCAGAGAAGCGACGTGAAGGTAACGGAAAAACAATCAAGTTAATTGGTGCATCAGGTAATAACCTTAAAAATGTGTCTGTTAACTTTCCTCTTGGCACTTTTATTTGTGTTACGGGAGTTTCAGGTAGTGGTAAATCTACACTATTAAATGCAACACTTCAACCTATTTTGAGTCAACATTTTTTCAGGTCATTGAAAGAGCCATTGCCTTATAAATCAATTGAAGGAATTGACAATATTGATAAGGTAATCAGCGTAGATCAATCCCCAATTGGAAGAACACCTCGTTCAAATCCTGCTACTTACACAGGCGTTTTCACTGAAATACGTAATCTGTTTGCAGGAATGCCAGAGGCTAAGATACGTGGGTATAAGCCAGGTCGTTTCTCTTTTAATGTAAAGGGTGGAAGATGTGAAACATGTGGGGGGAATGGTCATAAGACCATTGAAATGAACTTTTTGCCCGACGTGATGGTGCCATGTGAAACATGTGCCGGCAAAAGATACAACCGCGAAACACTAGAAGTTCGATTTAAAGGAAAATCAATAGCTGATGTGTTGAATATGACAATTAATGCAGCAGTTGATTTCTTTGAGAATGTTCCGAATATATTGATTAAGATAAAAATGTTGCAAGAGGTAGGCTTGGGGTATATACGATTGGGACAAGCATCCACAACATTATCGGGAGGAGAGTCTCAACGAATAAAACTGGCATCAGAACTTGCACGTCGCGATACTGGTAAGACACTTTATGTGTTGGATGAACCAACTACAGGTTTACACTTTGAAGACATTAGAGTTTTGTTGAATGTAATAAACAAGCTAGTTGATCGAGGTAATACAGTCATAATTATTGAGCACAACATAGACATCATTAAATGTGCAGACCATATAATAGATTTGGGACCAGAAGGTGGTAGAGAAGGGGGCAAGATATTGGCAACAGGAACTCCCGAAGAGCTCATTAAGAATAAGAAGAGTGATACCGCTAAATACTTGAAAAGAGAAATGAAAGAACAAGCTAAATTGAGAGGAACTGCATCATAAATCACTTTACACTCATTAAATAGTTAATTCAATTGTTAAACAACAGTGGCCTATGAACAAACAAAAGGATCGTGTGTTTATCTAGGTGAAGAAACTAATAAAGAAATAACAAATATAAGCATGACGAAAATAGCATTTAAAGGATCTCCAGTAAATACAAGTGGTACATTACCTAAAGTAGGTGATGTTGCACCAGATTTTACATTAGTAAGTGGAGAACTTTCTGAGGTTAAACTATCCGATTTTAAAGGTAAAAATGTAGTGCTTAACATATTCCCAAGTTTAGATACGGGTGTGTGTGCTGCATCTGTAAGAAAATTTAATGAGAAAGCAGGTTCTATTGATAATACAGTGGTATTAGGAATATCTTCCGATTTACCATTTGCTTCATCAAGATTTTGCAGTACTGAAGGTATTAAAAATACAACAGCTCTTTCTGTTTTTAGGAATGACTCATTTGCAAAAGATTATGGTGTTTTACTTGTAGATGGTCCATTAAAAGGTTTAACTGCTCGTGCTGTTTTGGTTATCAACCCTGAGGGTAAAATCATATACAACCAACTGGTTCCAGAAATTACTGACGAACCAGATTATAATTCTGCAATCGACTCGATAGTGTAGTTTGTTTCATGAAGATTGTGTTAACTAAGAAAGTCTGCGAAGTGATTCGCGGGCTTTTTGCTTTATATAGAGTAGAGAGTAGCTGAAGTAA
>DATERO010000294.1:0-2527 GCA_035271465.1 Dysgonamonadaceae bacterium
CCATAACGTCTTTCCCACATACGAATGGTGTGTGCTTTAATGCCAGTGATTTTCTCAATGTCTTTTATTGAATAGATTGCCATAGCAAAATTTTATGAATGTGGACTGTTAAACAATTGGCATTTCACATTTGTTCAATGATTGGGTAAAATAATACAACGAAAAAAAAACGATTAACACGTCTGAGGTGATAATCGTTTTTTTAAATATATCTAATAGTAATGTTCTTATCTATCCGAAGTCATCAAACAACAACATTTCTGGCGGAACTCCCAGACTGTCAATCATTCCCTTAACAGCATTTGCCATAGGACCAGGACCACACATGTAATACTCAATTTCCTCTGGTTCATCGTGATCTTTTAAATAGTTATCATATATCACTTGATGAATAAAACCTACAGGACCTGTCCAATTATCTTCGGGTCGTGGTTCTGAAAGAGCAATATGAAACTCAAAGTTTGGGAACTCCTTTTCAATTTGTCTGAAATCTTCTTCATAGAAAATTTCATTCTTAGATCGAGCACCATACCAGTAAGAAACTTTGCGATCAGTTGTTTTGAGCGTTTTAAATAAGTGAAGCAATTGAGCTCTAAGAGGAGCCATACCTGCACCACCACCAATAAACAACATTTCATTTTTTGTGTCGTGCATATGGAATTCTCCAAATGGTCCAGACATCATTACCTTATCACCTGGCTTTAGATCAAAAATATAGGATGTTGCAATACCTGGTTTAACACCAGCTTTCCAAGTACCTGTTTTTCTATCAAAAGGTGGTGTGGCAATACGAACATTCAATGTTATTATATTATCACCTTCAGCTGGGTAGTTTGCCATTGAGTATGCACGTACTATTTCCTCGTCATTCTTCACAGTCAATGGCCAAAGTTTAAATTTATCCCACTCAGGTTTAAATCTATCCTCAATATCCATATCAGAGAATTTGATATCATATTTAGGCACTCTAATTTGGCTATATGAACCTGGAATAAAATCTAAACGTTCGCCTTCTGGTAGCTTAACAACAAATTCTTTTATAAAAGAAGCTACGTTTTTATTAGATACAACTTCGCACTCCCATTCTTTGATACCAAATACTTCTTCTGGAACTACGACCTTAATATCTTGTTTTACTTTAACCTGACATGATAGTCGCCAATCCAGTTGTTGTTCCTTACGTGTAAAGAAGCCCACTTCTGTTGGTAAAATCTCACCTCCACCTTCAACCACACGGCATCTACATTCGCCACACGTACCTTTACCTCCACAAGCAGATGATAAATATATTTTATTATTTTGAAGCGTGTTTAACAAAGTTCCACCTGCTGGAGTATCAAGTTCCTTATCATCGTTTATAACTATTTTGACATTTCCAGAAGGCAGCAATTTCGATTTAGCTACCAAAATTATTACAACAAGCACTAAAATTATTATCAGAAAAACAACGACACTTGTTGTAATTGTCAAACTTTCTGCACTCAATAATACACTCATATTATTTATGATAATTTATATTGAAAAATCTATTTAAAAGAACAGCTGATTTATCGTTAGATATCTATTCCTGAGAAACTCATAAAAGCTACCCCCATAAGAGCTACTACTATGAAAGTAATTCCTAAGCCTTTTAAAGGTTTTGGAACATTTGAATATTGCAATCTTTCGCGAATAGCTGCAAGTCCTACTATGGCCAATAACCATCCTATACCTGACCCAAAACCATAAGCAATAGCCATTCCAACGTTTGGGAATGCGCGTTGCTGCATAAATAATGAACCTCCTAATATGGCACAGTTAACCGCAATTAAAGGAAGGAATATTCCTAATGAATTATAAAGACCCGGGCTAAAGCGTTCAATAACCATTTCTACCAACTGTGTTAAGGAAGCAATGATGGCTATAAAAATAAGCAAACTAAAAACACTTAAATCAACATCTTTATAATTCTCGCCAAGCCATTGCAAAGCGCTTTCTTTTAAGACATAGTTCTCTAACAAATAATTGAGAGGTAGAGTTAGAACTAAAACGAAAGTTACTGCTACACCCAGACCCATTGCTGTTTTTACATTCTTTGATACTGCAAGATATGAACACATACCAAGATAGTATGCAAAGATCATATTATCGACAAAAATCGATCGGACAATTAAACTTATTGCATCCATAATGAAATATAATATTTTCGTGTCTTAAAAATTAATTTGTCTCTTCCTGTAACTCTTTGTTTAGATGTCTGTGTACCCAGATTATGCCAGCTACAACTATCAATGCCATAGGAGGAAGAATCATTAGGCCGTTATTTTCATAACCTATGTCATATAATGCCTGTGGTATTACAGGAATATCAAACAAAGTTCCACTTCCTAAGAGCTCTCTGAAAAATCCTACGACCACAAGAATCCATCCATATCCTAATCCATTACCAATGCCATCTAAAAATGAAGGCCACGGACCATTACCTAAAGCGAAAGCTTCTAATCGCCCCATTAAGATACAATTGGTTACAATAAGACCAACAAATACA
>DATERO010000295.1:0-2293 GCA_035271465.1 Dysgonamonadaceae bacterium
CGAACAGAGAAGTTAAGCCCAATAGTGCCGATGGTACTGCTATTAAGTGGGAGAGTAGGTAGCTGCCTTTTTTAAAGTTAAGCCCGTTCAATGTTAAGTTGAACGGGCTTTCTTGTGTTTATACGAAAAATAAAATGATTACCTTTAAAAAAGAAGAAATTGTTGTATATAATCATTTTAATATGTGCAAATTTATTATATTGCTTTTATCCACACAATATTAAAAAATAATACTGTTATGTATTTTAAATTATAATCTTTATAGACACATGAAATCTCTTAATTTTGTTTTGGTTTTAATTGCATCTTTTTTTTTATCTAATTTGTCAGCACAAATGAATAAATCATCAATTATAGCAAAAGATGCTGTTATTGAACAAGTAGGTTCTGGTTTTGCATTCACCGAAGGTCCAACTGTTGCATCAGATGGGAGAGTTTTTTTTACAGATCAACCCAATGATAGGATTCATATATGGGACGAGAAAAAAGGTGTTTCTCTTTGGCTCGAAGGAACAGGTCGCTCAAATGGTATGTATTTTAATCATAAAGATCAACTAGTGACTTGCGCAGACGAAAAGACACAACTAGCCTATTTTGATGAAAATAAAAACCTGATAAATCTTTGTGATAGCTTTGACGGAAAGCACCTCAATGGTCCAAATGATGTTTGGACTACACTCACTGGTGGTTATTATTTTACTGATCCATACTATCATCGCTATTGGTGGCCTGATGGTCATAAAGAATTACAAGATGTTCGTGGTGTTTATTATTTATCATCCAATGGCAAAGTTACTCGTGTTATTGATGATTTCAAAGCACCTAATGGATTAGTAGGAACTCCTGACGGTGAAACCTTATACGTTGCCGATATCGAAGATAGAAAGACTTGGAGATATGATATTCAACCTGATGGTAGATTGTCTAACAAAACATTCTTTGCACCACATGGTTCGGATGGAATGACCATCGATAATGAAGGTAACATCTATTTGACATATGATAAAGTTTGGGTTTACAATTCTAAAGGTGAACTAATAGAAGAGATTGAAATTCCTGAATCTCCATCAAATATTTGTCTTGGAGGTAAAAATCGAGATATACTTTTTGTTACTGCACGAAGAGGTGTTTATACTTTAAGGATGAATGTAAAAGGAGTAGACTAGTTCTTTAAATATCATAAAAAATGATGAGTAACGAATTGATTTAGCTCTATATCTGAAACAAAAAGAGATTGTATCATTAACAGATGCAATCTCTTTTGTAAATTGGGGTATTTAAAAAAACACTTTCTTATTTCTCTAAAATCTTTTCAATAGCTACTTCAAGTGTAACCATTTCTTGTTCTCCTGTCAACATGTTTTTGAGTGTCAGTTTGTTTTCCGATATTTCATTCTCGCCAATAATAGCTACAAAGTGCGCTTTGTTGTTGTCTGCATAAGTCATTTGTTTCTTCATCTTTGCAGCATCAGGATATATTTCTGCAGAAATACCTTTGCTTCGCAATTGTGAAAGAATAGGCAAAATGTAATCTTCTTCTTTTTCGCCGAAGTTCACAAAAACTACATCCACGCCAAGTGATAAATTTTCAGGAAATAAATTGAGTTGATTCAATACATCATGAATACGATCCGCACCAAATGATATACCTACACCCGATACATTGGGAAGTCCGAATATTCCAGTTAAATTATCATATCTGCCTCCTCCAGTGATACTGCCAATTTTCATATCCATGGCTTCCACCTCAATAATTGCACCCGTGTAATAGTTTAGTCCACGCGCTAAAGTAAGATCCAGTTCAACAGGATTGTGGAGATTGAGAGCACTCAGTTTATTCAATATAAAATCAACTTCCTCCACTCCCTTTAGTCCTATTTCCGATTCAGCCAATACAGTTCTTAGTACCTTCAGTTTATGACTTTCGCTACCTTGAAGCATGATGATAGGCTGCAACTTCTGTATGGCGTTTTCGGGAATTTCTTTTGCAATCAACTCTTCGTTCACCTTTTCAAGACCAATCTTGTCCAGTTTATCAATGGCAACAGTTATATCGGTAATTTTATCGGCTTCGCCAATTACCTCGGCAATGCCGGAAAGTATTTTGCGGTTATTCAATTTTGTGGTGATACGAATACCTAATTGAGTAAACACCTTATCAATGATTTGTATTAACTCAATTTCGTTCAACAATGAATCTGACCCTACAATATCTGCATCGCACTGAAAGAACTCACGGTATCTACCCCTCTGTGGCCTATCGGCACGCCAAACAGGCTGAATTTGATAACGC
>DATERO010000296.1:0-13187 GCA_035271465.1 Dysgonamonadaceae bacterium
GTTCCTTAAGCTCAACACTACAATACCTGTTACCTATTATATTTCTCCGAAAATATGGGCATGGAAAGAGTATCGAATTAAATCATTTAAAAAGTATGTAGATCAGATGCTCTGCATCTTGCCATTTGAAGTAGATTTTTACAAAAAGCACAATTATCCTGTTGATTATGTTGGGAACCCAACAGTTGATGCTATTATTAATAGAAAGAATAAAGACCAAACTCCTCAAGAGTTTAGAGAGTTGAACAATTTGATTGACAAACCTATCATTGCAATTTTAGCAGGAAGCAGGAAACAAGAAATTGAAGACAACTTACCCACAATGCTCAAAGCAACAGAGATATTCAAGGAGCATCAGATAATTATTGCAGGAGCACCAGGCATTGACAAAGATTTTTACACTAAAAGCATCGGCCAAAACAGTGCACAACTAATTTTCAATGAAACTTATGCAATTCTATCTCATGCACAGGTTGCATTAGTTACTTCTGGCACAGCAACATTAGAAGCTGCATTGCTGAATGTACCACAAGTGGTTTGTTATAAAACTCCAGTGCCTAAGTTAGCCTATTGGGGATTCAAACATCTACTTCACACACCCTATATTTCTTTGGTAAATCTCATTGCAAACAAAGAAGTAGTGAAGGAATTGTTCGCAAAGTTTTATACAATAGAGAACATAAAAGAAGAGACGAAAGAACTTTTATACAATTCGCATTATCGACAAAATATGATGAACGAATACAACCATGTACAACAACTATTAGGCACAGAAAATGCTTCAGATAAAGCAGCGAAACTTATATATGACAAGAATAGGAGTTTATAGCCTAACTTTTAATTCCATGTTATACTTAATTTTCAACATTTACGGCTTATCTTTGTTTTATAAGAACAACAAGTTTTTTAATCTTACATTATCAACAATTAAATAACAATCAAATGAAAATTGGTATTCTAACATCAGGCGGAGATTGCCCCGGCATCAACGCAACTATCAGAGGAGTTGGTAAAACAGCCATAAATCATTTTGGAATGGAAGTTATTGGTATCCACAATGGCTTTTCAGGATTATTGTATAAAGATATATCCACTTTAACCGAACGTTCACTATCCGGAATACTAAATTTAGGGGGTACAATATTAGGAACTGCTCGTGAAAAAGTATTTCGTAAACTTATCACTTCACCCGACGAAGAAGATCGAAATTCAATAAAAAAAGCATACCATGAATTAGGATTGGACTGCTTGGTATGCATTGGTGGCAACGGCACACAAAGAACAACATGGATGCTTTCTGAAATGGGTTTAAATGTGGTAGGTATTCCAAAAACAATCGATAACGATGTGTGGGGTACTGATATAACATTTGGTTTCGATACTGCTGTAAATATAGCTACAGAAGCAATAGATCGACTGCACTCTACTGCAAGTTCCCATCGACGTGTTATGGTTATTGAGCTTATGGGTCATCACGCTGGTTGGATTGCTCTTCATAGTGGGATGGCTGGAGGTGCTGACATCATACTGCTTCCTGAGCTAGGTTATAACATGAAAGTTATTATAGATAAAATAAAGGAACGCTTGGAAATGGGGAAACCTTATTCAATTGTCGCTGTAGCTGAAGGAGTTGAAATACATGGAAGCAAGATGCGCCCTGCTAGCTACTTTGCTGAACACATAGAAAAAGAAACAGGTATTGAAACGCGAGAAACTGTTTTAGGATATACTCAACGTGGAGGCTCACCTTCTCCTTTCGATAGAAATCTAGGGACACAACTGGGTGGGCATGCATCAAGTCTTATTCATCAAGGTAAATTTGGTCGAATGGTATCTGTTAAAGGTAGAGATATAACCGATGTGCCTTTGAAAGAAGTTGCCGGAAAACTACGAATAGTAACTGCTGACGACAATTTGATATTGCAAGGTAAACGAATTGGCATTTCATTTGGTATTACTGATGATTAAAGTAACAAAGCTCTCAAAAATTTAGTTTTTTATTAATTCAAAAAGCCCCTTATCTTCACGAGATAAGGGGCTTTTTGAAAGAATAATTGATAGCAATTAAATTATAATTTAATTTTCATCAACCATAGTATCATTATCCTCTAATATTTTCTTTTCAAAGTCAACATCTTCATCAATTAGCTTTAAGGCTTTTTCAGCAGCTTTTTGATGTGACTCTTTTTTTGAATATCCAACGCCTGAAGCAATTTCAACATCTGAAATAAAAACACTTGAGTGAAATATTGGATTATGATTTTCATCGTAATATGATTTGATAACATCAAATCTCACATCGACTTTAATCTTTTGTCCCCACTCAATGAGCCTAGATTTAAAATCCACTTCATTTTTCACAACATCTTCCATATCGAGATGCTCTTTTATGAGCGTGTCGAAAACAAATTTCTTTGCGACTCTATATCCTTGATCAAGATAAATTGCAGCAATAAGTGCTTCAAGTGCATCACCATAAATATTGGTGTTATGTGCAACATTACGTGTTGAAGAGACTAAAAGCTTATCCAAGCCTAACTCAACTCCCAACTTATTCAAAGTGTCACGCTGAACAATGCGTGAGCGCATATTGGTAAGGAAGCCTTCTTTCTTACTTTCAAATTTTTTATAGAGTATATCTGCAATAATGGCATCTAAAATTGCGTCACCTAAAAACTCAAGGCGCTCATTATTCACCCATTTACCATTATTAAGTCGGATTGAAGAAGACTTATGCGCAACAGCTTGTTGATACAATGAAATATCATGCGGGTAAAATCCTACAATCTTATAGAATGTAAGATAGGGCTCTTTCCCTTTTCGTGGAATAGCCCTTATCTTTTTGTATATTTTGTTAATCACATCTACTCTGAGTATTTCTTGAGAATAACACTAGCATTATGACCTCCAAAACCAAAAGTATTAGATAATACTGCGTTTATTTCTCTTTTTTGAGGTTTATTGAAAGTAAAATTCAACTTGTAATCAATTTCTGGATCTTCGTCACCTTCCGTAAAGTTAATAGTAGGAGGAACAATTTGATCTCTAATTGATAAAACACAAAGTAGTGCTTCAATTGCACCAGCTGCACCTAGCAAATGACCTGTCATAGATTTAGTTGAACTTATGTTCAAATCATAACTATGCTCACCGAAAACATCTAATATTGCTTTTGTTTCAGAGATATCTCCTACAGGTGTGGATGTTCCATGAACATTTATGTAGTCTATTTCCTCTGGCTGCATTTCTGCATCTTCAAGTGCATTTCTCATTACAAGTTTTGCACCGACTCCATCTGGATGTGAAGCTGTTAAATGATAGGCATCTGCTGACATCCCAGTTCCAACAACTTCAGCGTAAATCTTAGCTCCTCGGGCTTTTGCATGTTCATACTCTTCTAATATCATAGAAGCAGAACCTTCTGCCATTACGAACCCATCTCTACTTTTACTAAAAGGTCTTGATGCTGTCTCCGGCGAATCGTTTCGTGTAGATAATGCTTGCATTGCATTAAAGCCCCCTACTCCAGAATCTGTTATGGCTGCCTCTGCACCTCCAGTAACAAAAGCATTTGCTTTACCCAAACGAATCAGGTTATAAGCATCAGCAATTGCATTGGTAGAAGAAGCGCAAGCAGACACTGTAGCATAATTTGGACCTCGCAGTCCATAAATCATAGAGATATGACCAGTGGCTATATCTGCTATCATTTTCGGAATGAAAAAAGGATTAAATCTTGGTCCTCTCTCTTTATTAAGATAGTAGTTTCCTACCTCCTCTTCAAATGTTTTAATACCTCCAATTCCTGCTGAAAAGATAACACCAATTCTGTCTAAATTCTCTTTTTCAAGATCTAAACCAGAATCTTCTATTGCTTCTTTTGCAGCAGTGATTGCTAATTGTGCGTAGCGATCATATTTTCTCGCTTCTTTCCTTTCAAAATGTTCTAATGGATCATAATTCTTTACTTCACATGCAAATTGAGTTTTGAATAATGATGCATCGAACAAAGTAATAGGTCCGGCACCACTTACCCCTGCCAAAGCATTTCTCCACGTATCATTTACGTTATTGCCAAGGGGGGTCAATGCTCCCAGACCTGTTACTACAACTCTTTTTAACTCCATATATCTTTTTTATGGATTATTTATTTCGCGTGTTGCTCTACATAGCTTACTGCATCGCCAACTGTTGAAATTTTTTCTGCTTGATCGTCGGGTATTGAGATATTAAATTCTTTTTCAAATTCCATAATCAATTCCACTGTGTCTAATGAATCTGCTCCTAAATCGTTTGTGAAGCTTGCTTCGTTGGTAACTTCTGTTTCTTCAACGCCTAATTTATCAACGATAATTGCTTTTACTCTTGATGCTGTTTCAGACATAACTTTTAAGATATTAATTAATAAATAAATTTTTATTCGTAATTTTGCGTTGCAAAGTAAATCATTTTTTATTGAATAAAACAAATATTCAACCAACAATTTCACCAAAAGTGCACATTTTTGAATTTATTGTGCAAAAAACAAAGTTTTTATGACTCAAATAGCTCTTTTTGCCTCTGGAAGTGGTACAAACGTCGAAAATATTGCAAAATACTTCACAAACAACCCGAATATCAAAGTATCTCTGATAGTTTCTAATAATCCTCAGGCTTATGTTCATAAACGGGCAGCAGCATTAAACATCCCTTCTTATTCATTAAGCAATGACTCTTTTAAAGATGGAAACGAGTTAATCCAGCTATTGGTCACATATAGAATTGACTATATTGTTTTAGCAGGGTTCTTACTGAAAGTTCCTGAAATATTAATAAATAGATACCCAAAAAAAATAATTAACATTCATCCCGCTCTATTGCCAAAACATGGTGGTAAGGGAATGTACGGTGATCATGTCCATAAAAAAGTAGTCGAAATGGGTGATATTGAATCAGGAATTACTATACACTATGTGAATGAGAAATATGATGAGGGAGAAATAATTTTTCAAGAATCATGTATCGTTGAGCCGGTAGACTCATACGAAGATGTTGCAAAAAAAGTTCATGCTTTGGAATATGCTCATTTCCCTCGCGTTATTGAATCGGTGATTCTTAGTGAAATTTAAGCACTACTTTTTCTCAGAGCTTATATGCATCAATATCAAGATAGTAAATGCAAAATACAATAGAGAACATAAAAAAACAATCCCTTTTTAAAATAAAAAGAGAGAAATTACTTTGGAAATAAAAAAATATACTATCTTTGCATCGCTTTTTGCGGCTGTGGCGTAATTGGTAGCCGCGCTAGACTTAGGATCTAGTGACGCAAGTCGTGGGGGTTCGAGTCCCTTCAGCCGCACAGAAAAGAAGACATATTCTTCGGCATTAAAAAAATAGCTGTAAAGTGAAACGTCATAATTATTAATAATAATGTGCGCACTTTACAGCTTTTTTGTTATTTATATGTGTCATCTATGCTCGAATGGTTATATTCCTATCGAAAAAATATAGACAATCACAGACAATAAAAGCACACAGAAATGAAAAAAATACTTATTACCGGTGCAGCGGGATTTTTAGGCTCTCATCTTTGTGATAGATTCATTAATGAGGGATATCATGTTATTGGGATGGATAATCTCATAACAGGAAACCTGAAAAACATCGAGCATCTTTTTAAGTTAGAGCAGTTTGAGTTTCATCATCACGATGTAACTAAATTTGTAAATGTACCTGGACATATCGATTACATCTTGCACTTTGCTTCACCTGCCAGTCCAATCGACTATTTAAAAATCCCAATACAAACACTTAAAGTCAATTCGCTTGGAATTCACAACTTGTTAGGATTGGCACGTGTCAAGAAAGCAAGAATACTTATTGCCTCCACATCAGAAGTATATGGCGATCCGCTTGTGCATCCTCAAACTGAAGATTACAATGGCAATGTCAACATCATTGGTCCGAGAGGTGTATATGATGAAGCAAAGCGTTTTCAAGAGTCCATAACGATGGCTTATCACACTTTCCATGGTGTGGAAACAAGAATTGCTCGTATATTCAATACTTATGGTCCTAAGATGCGTTTAAATGACGGTCGCGTAATCCCAGCTTTTATTGGGCAAGCACTTCGTGGAGAAGATCTAACTGTATTTGGCGATGGTAATCAAACACGCTCATTTTGCTATGTAGATGATTTAATAGAAGGCATTTTCAGGCTGTTGCATAGTGACTACTGTTATCCTGTCAACATAGGGAACCCTGATGAAATTACAATCAATGACTTTGCCGAAGAGATTATTAAACTAACTGGAACAGATCAAAAAATTACTTACCACCCTTTACCCATCAACGATCCTTTGCAACGCCAACCAAGCATTGAAAAAGCAAAAGAGCTATTAGACTGGGAGCCAAAAATAAGTAGAGCAGAAGGTATGAAAAAGACTTATGAGTATTTTTCTTCTTTATCAAAAGAAGAGTTAGAAGCAGAAGAACACAAAGATTTTTCAGACTACATCTATTGATGAAAATTTCAGTAGAGCTAAATTAAAATCACAATATGAATTAATAAAAACCGAAGGTTAATAGCTTTCGGTTTTTCTATTTTGTATCCAATTTCAAAATTCAGATGATATTGTTTATATTTGACATTAGTTAAAACAGTTATTATATATATAAACCCCACATTAAATTCACAAAATTACAAACAGATGAAAATCAACCTCTTGCTCCTTTCAACAGTTTTTCTGTTATTATCATGCAGCGAAAACAAACATCCCAAAACCAGAAGTCTCATAAACGGTACTGATTTAAGTGGATGGCATATAGATGTACCAGATATGGATAATGACCCTGCAGTTATAAATCCTTTTATTGTCCGCGATGGCATGCTGGTAGCTTTGGGCGAACCATTGGGACATATTGTAACAAATGCTGAGCACGAAAACTACCGATTAGAAGTAGAGTATCGTTTCACAAAAGAGGCTGGCAATGGTGGTGTTATGCTGCACTCCTCAACGCTTAGAGCAGTAAATGACTTATTCCCACAGTCATTGGAAGTACAAATGAAGCATGAAAATGCGGGCGACTTTTGGTGTTTTCAAGAAGATATAGAAGTACCCGATATGGAAACAAGGCGTGGACCAAAAGAAGACTGGGGCTCAACTGCTGACAAACAGCGCAACATCCCAAAGCTGACCAATGCAGAAAATCCCGCTGGCGAATGGAACAAACTAACGATTGAAAGTGTTGAAGATGAAGTAAAAGTATGGCTAAATGATGTGCTAGTTAATTATGGATATAACTGCACAGCACAAAAGGGAAAAATAGCACTTCAATCGGAAGGTTCAGAAATTGAATTCAAGAAAGTGGATCTAACTCCCATTACTGAAATAACTCAATAGTCCTTATCTAAACAAAAAACAAGTGATTCTTAAAATAACAACTATATAAAACAAAGTCATGAAAACGAACCTATTTATTCTATCAACTCTTCTCATACTATCTGCTTGCACTACAAAGCAACCAAAAGCTGAGAGTTTATTTAACGGCACTGATCTAACAGGATGGCACATTGATGTACCAGAAATGGATAATAATCCTGATGCAATCAATCCATTTATTGTGCGTGATGGGATGTTGGTTAGTTTGGGTACACCAGGAGGGCACATTATTACAGATAGTGATTATGAAAACTATCGATTGGAAGTAGAATACAGGTTTGCATCCACTCCTGGCAATTGCGGCGTATTGGTGCACGCATCAACCCCTCGTGTATTGTATGGAATGTTCCCAAAATCGCTGGAAGTGCAAATGGAACATAAAAATGCAGGTGACTTTTGGTGTATTGCCGAAGATATTACCGTGCCCAATATGGAACAATACAGAGGTCCTAAAGAAAACTGGGGAGTCATTGATGGAAAAGAGCGTCGGATAAGAAAACACACTGATGGTGCTGAAAAACCTGCGGGAGAGTGGAACAACATGGTAATTGAATGTGTGGGAGATGAAGTGAAAGTTTGGGTCAATGATACTTTTGTAAACTTTGGATATGACTGCACCGCTCAAAAAGGTCAGATTGCTTTGCAAGCTGAAGGATCTGAAGTGGAGTTTCGAAAAATTGAACTTACACCCATATCACAAGTAACGCCTCACTAAACTTAAGCTTTCAATAATAAACACCACTAGCGAAAAAACATGAAAATAGTTTTTGCAACTAATAACCTTCACAAGTTAGAAGAAATAAGAAAAATCAGCGAAGGCCAATTAGAGATACTTAGCCTTTCGGATATAAATTGTCACGATGACATTCCTGAAACAGGAGACACACTGCAAGAGAATGCACTCATCAAAGCTCGTTTTGTAAAAGAGAAGTATGGCTTAGATTGTTTTGCCGATGATACAGGTCTTGAAGTTGAAGCATTGAATAATGCTCCCGGCATCTATTCGTCAAGATATGCGGGTGAGGATGGAAACTCAGAGAATAATATGCGAAAACTTCTTCACGATTTAAACAGTATCGAGAATAGGGCAGCAAGGTTTAAAACAGTAATTGCTTTAATCCTTCATACCGAAGAACATTTTTTTGAAGGAGAAATTGCAGGAGAAATTATTAATATCAAACAAGGAACCAATGGATTTGGTTATGACCCTATATTTAAGCCCAATGGTTATGACAAAACATTTGGTGAATTGTCAAACGAGATAAAGAATCGTTTAAGTCATCGCGCAATTGCGACTCAAAAATTGGTAAGTTTTTTGTTGAGTAAAACAATAGATTAAAAAAAAACATCCAAAAACAGAAAACACATGAAAAATAATATTCGCACTGGCATAATCGGTTATGGCTTATCTGGAAGGGTATTCCATGCGCCATTTATAGACATAGTAGAAGGATATAAACTTTCTAAAATAAGCACATCAAGTCCTGACAAAATAAGCTTGGCACAAGTGCGATATCTCAACACAGAAATTGTGCCCGATGCAGACAGCATTGTAAACGATCCAAACATTGATTTAGTAATTATTACATCGCCCAATACAGTCCATTTTCAATGGGCAAAAGAGGCACTGCTTGCCAATAAACATGTAGTGGTGGAAAAACCTTTCACAGTAACTTACGCTGAAGCACAAGAGTTGGTTGAACTATCCAAGAAGCAAAATATAATCCTATCCGTATACCACAATCGCAGGTTTACAAGCGACACGAAAACCGTAAAAAAACTCCTACTAAGTGGCGTGTTGGGAGAAGTAGTTGATTACGAAGCACACTTTGATCGCTTCCGCCCAGAGCCTCGCCCAGGTGGAGCATGGCGTGAAGATGCGCTACCAGGATCGGGGGTTTTTTATGACCTTGGCTCACATTTAATAGACCAATCGCTTTATCTTTTTGGTATGCCACAAGCTGTTACAGCTCAAATAAAAATGATGAGACCATGGGCTAAAGCTGATGATTCATTTGACGTTAGACTACACTACCCTACTCACACCTCTACTTTAAAATCTTCAATGATTGCAAAAATACCAGGTCCTACTTTTCAGATTCATGGAACTAAAGGTTCGTTCGTTAAATACGGACTTGATGTTCAAGAACAAAACCTAGATAACGGAGCTATACCAATCACACCCGATTGGGGATCAGAGCCCGAAGCTATATGGGGAATTCTGGAAACGGAATATAAAGGCATAGAGATGCGTAGCAAAATCAAAAGCGAAAAGGGAGACTATCGTGAATATTTCATCAATCTAAGAGATGCAATTTGGGGCAAATGCGACCTTGCCGTTACTGCTGAAGAAGGTGCTGACGTAATGAAGGTAATTGAACTGGCAATACAGAGTGATAAGGAGAAGAGAACGGTGGAAGTGAAGTAATGCAACCACTTAATCATGGTTCAGATTGTTGTTTTAAGAAGAAGTTGCGACTTGTTCCTGCAAAGCAACATTCTCCCCTTTCTGGGAGAAAGGAGCTTTTGCTCCTTTATAATTGTCCAAACCTTGGCTCTATTGATTAACGAACCCTAAGTTGAAGGGGGTGATTACGCTAACCACAAAGTCGTTAAAAGTGAATAACCATGGTTATCAAATCCGCAACAAAGATAGGGGTTCAACTTTGAGTTGTCACTAATCTGTGAAAGAAATGTTTAAATAAATAATTGAATCCCTTCAGGATTCGGACCTCAGACATTCCTACACCCCGCATTTCATAAGGGGCTATTCATATTTGACCCATTTCAGGGTCGGGGAGGTCTTTTTAATATTGTCTGAACCTTGATGTGCACGATTGTCTTTCTGGGAAAAAGGAGCTCCTGCTCCTTTATAATTGTTTGAACCATGATGCGCTTGATTGTCTTGAATCTCTTGATTATGTCTAACTACACTACCTATCAAGTATATAAACATATACTTGAATAAGTTAAAGCAATATGAATAATAAAATTCTTCAAGTTTAACCACTTTATGGTTGAATGCCATAGTTTGAATAAACACAATATCCAACAAATCACCCCCCCCAACCATAAGCAATTTATCCCTATTCCTCCCTACAATACCCCAATCCAAAATAATTCATCTCCACTTAACTTCCTTTTCCTTCAATCCAAAATTATTTAAGCTCAAAGGTTTTCATAATTGCTCAATCAGAAATTATTTATGCTCAAAGGAGCTTCGGAAAGTGCAAAACGGATTGATTAGCGCTTTTAGGAGCTCCGTTTTGTTCGGTTTAAAAAAAATAATGCTTTAAGGAGCTCCTGAAACCGATTTTTCATTAAGATTTGCGCTTTCAGGAATTCCTGAAAGCGATTTTCAAACTGTTTTGCACAAAAAGGAGCTCCCGAAACCGATATTTTATTTGTTTTGCACAAAAAGGAACTCCTGAAACCATTTTTCAATTTGTTTTGAACAAAAAGGAGCTTCTGAAACCGATATTCAGAATGATTTGCGCTTTCAGGAGTTCCTTTCATCATAAAACAAAATGATTTGTACAAAAAGGAGTGTCAGAAACCGATATTCACTTCTGATTTGTACTTTCAGGAGTTCCTGAAACCATTTTTCGAACTTATTTGAATAAAATGATGCTTCAGAAATAAACGATCCTATTTAAAAAAATCATTTGCTCAACTGTTTTTTTTGATACTTCCATTCGCATCAGATGTTTTTTTAATTGATTCACTCAATAAACATCTCAAGATGACAAAAATGTGCAACATATAATAAAAGCCTGCCAAATATGCATGACACACTGTCAAAATTTCTTTAATTAATGACACAAGTCTGACATTTATACAAAATAGTGTGACAATAAGCATATTTTGCAGCAATTTATTTATTAAAACTCACACAATTTATAGTTTGGCATGCTTTTTGTATTCTTATTATATGTTAGAATTAAGAATTGTGCAATGGTGATAAGCAAATCACTTTTCTCAAGCATATCTTAATTATTGAAAAAACATGAAGGGTTGAACCTTATATAATGGTACGGTCATGAAAACACACTGCTCAATGCATTTTATTTGAATGTCCTTTCCAAATATAAATCAACAAACTAAGGCTAGGTTATCGCCATTTTTTCAATAGGGACAGATTGTCAAAGAGGGTAATTGTTTCTTTGTTGTTGTATATCTCGTAATTCTAAAAACACGCCACTTCGATTCTATCTTTCGCGAGTCGGTAAAATGGATGGTAAGGTGGTGATTAATAATAAATAAATAAATTTTTAACATGATGATTCATGAACAAAAAAAACTAATTGTCATTCCTTATGACAAGATGTTGAAACTTGAAGTGCCACAAATGGCAGAGCAAGTAATTCGGATTATTGAAAAGTACGAGCCTGAAACGCTCAAGATTGATGGAGCTTACAATTTGTTGACTGCTAAGCAGGATCATATTGATAAGCTTTTTGTTTGGT
Organism: Dysgonamonadaceae bacterium; assembly: GCA_035271465.1. Lineage (GTDB taxonomy): Bacteria > Bacteroidota > Bacteroidia > Bacteroidales > Dysgonomonadaceae > UBA2632. Next base: position 11,891 of record DATERO010000296.1, read on the forward strand.
ATCGGTCGCATCCTTTGACAAAGGAGCTGAATGTGTTGCGCAAAAAACGTAGGTTGAACCTCAGAAAGGTTGCATTTCACCTGCAAGTGGTTATTCAAGAGGATGTTTCGGGCGTAGACAAAGCGGTGAATTTGGTGAAGAGCGAAACTGAACGTTTTATCCTTGATTTCCACTCTGGCAAGAATGAAGAAGTGAAATGTAGAATGCTAACTCAGTTTTTCAACCTCACTGAGACAAGCGAAGAGCTTGAAGAGGCCTTTTCGACACTCAACTTTACATCTTTCTTGAATGATTTGAGAAGTACTCACTCAAGAATTATGATGTTGATGAAGAATAAGACGACTGATATGTCATTCAGACCGATTGAGAAAACTCCTTATCTGAAAAAATCGGTGCTCAATGGTATTAAGAACATGTTTATGGAGATAGAGTTGGCTGTTTTGAAATATCCAGAGATAAACTATCAGCCACTTTGCAATGAGCTTAATGTGCTATTGAGCAATTATGCCAATTTGATCAATCTTCGTCAGTTGAATAACAAACGAAAAGCCGATGCTGCGAAGGCAGTTGAAACGGGCGAAACGAATGGTGGTGAAACACCAGAGAGGAATGAGCCTGAAATGGAAACCACTTCTAATGAAATGCGTAATTTGGCAACACGTCTATTTAGTATGGATGTAGAGACAAAGAATGGCAATGGCATTGGAAATTGTAATGCTGCGAATATCAACACAGATGATAATGAAAAAGCAGCTGCTAAGTCTTCGAAACACGTGCAGCTGCCTTCTTCTGTAAATAATGAGGATCAATCGATTACATCTTAAACTTGTAATTCGTAATGTAGAAAAAGAACCCCGGGATGCTTGCGCTCGGGGTTTTTTATGCCCGAATCACAAGGAATGAATCTAAATTTGATTGTGAACAATGTTTATAACAATGTATTATACGTTGTTCGTTGCAAAAATAGTAATAATTTAGGGAAATGTGCAAATAAAGTTGTTAAATAATAAATGAGGCGTGGGGTTTGTGTTTTGGGTTATAGGTTTAAATAATTGACAAGGGACAATGTGACGAATATTGAATCATACTGCAAATGTATGATAGCTGCTCAATATTTCATCATCGCACTCATTAGTAATTCGTAATTAACAATTCACTCTAATCATTTACTCAATATTAAAATCCAAGGTATAGTTCCATGTTTCTAGCTTCAACTCCCTTTAAAGTTGTAGAGACGGCGATTTATCGCATGTTGTGAAGAAACAAGAAAATTGTGAATCATGCCAATCAAATAAAG
>DATERO010000297.1:0-4781 GCA_035271465.1 Dysgonamonadaceae bacterium
TTCTACTCATAATTTCATTATGAATATTATTGCAGCTCTTGTCTCATATTGTTTTTTCCCAAAAAAGCCTTCAATCAAATTTGAAGTGGAAAAATCAAACCAATTAACTATTTGGGGGTAATCTTATCCCGAACTCACGTTAATAACTAAAAATCAAAATATTATGGCATTAACAAGAAATCAAGTAGTAGTAATAACAGGCGCCGCAGGAGGCATTGGTAGAAGTTGCGCTTATGCAATGAGAGATTACAAGCTAGTTGTAACCGATTATTCGCAGGAGATAGTAGATAAATTGGTAATGGAGCTAAGAGGCGAGGGAATTGATGCATTGGGTTATGCAGCAGACATTACTGACAGAGAGGCTATTGAAGGTCTTAAAAATCTAGCATTAAGACAAGGAAACTTTAAAGCTGTTATTCACACAGCCGGTGTGAGTGGAGCAACAAAGAATCTTGAACGAATTTTTAACATCAATCTTAAGGCTACGGATATTGTGATTGACACGTTTCATGATATTTCGAGAAAAGATAGTGTAATTGTGCTCATTGCTTCAATGATGGGACACGCAATACCACCCAATCCTGTTTATGATGCTGCCTTGCGCAAACCAAGCAAGAAGGATGCATTCTCTATTGTAGAACCTTTTGTAGAGAACAACTCCGATATAATGTATAATTTCACAAAGCGCGGTGTTTTGTTGCTTTGCGAGGACAATGTAATGCGTTTTGGAAATATGGGAGCCAGAATTGTTACCATATCGCCAGGGGTAGTGTTTTCGCCAATGGTAAAGCAAGCATGGAGCGATCATCCAGAAACAATGGAAGCGCAGCGCCGCATGACTCCTGCAGGACGTTACGGTGTACCCGAGGATATTGCAGACGTTGCAAAGTTTTTGATTTGTGATTGTGCAGAATTTATTACAGGAACGGATATAATGGTTGACGGAGGACTATTCTCTCAAATAATGAAAGCCAACGATAAAAAAGAGCTGCCGGCTAAGAAAGAGGCAAAGCCAATTGCAGAAGATGCAAAAAAGACAAAGTAGAAATTTAAAAATAGTATAGCTATACCATCAAAACTGTCTCGCTTTAAGTGGGGCAGTTTTTTTGTTTTATACAACTTGTGCTGTTTCAATTCAATTGCATAGTAAAGAGCTGTTTCTACCATTTTTGTAGATTGAAAACTCACAAAACTGATGAAAAACAAATTCCCAGTGGGGAATTGAAGTGTTGACTGTTGGAAATAGGATTCCCCGTAGGGAAAATCTTTTTGAAAGCTTTTTCGCACTGTTTCACTGTGTGGACAAGAGAATTATGAGATTAGTGCTGCATTCTACCTAGAGAATTTAAAGTTTATGTCTTAAATGCTAAATTGTAAACTTGAGAAATCAATTTTATGAGATAAATGAAGAGAGCTACGTTGAAGAATTGAAAAACTTACCATAAATGAGCAATTAATTGTTGTTGACAGAAGTTTTCTCTGTTAACAAACTAATTCCCCACGGGGAATTGAGTTTTCAACTGTTCTCAACAATTTCCCCATAGGGGAATTGTTTTATCATCAGATGATTGAAAAGAGTCTTATTTTAACTGTCGATTAAGCTATTCATTTGTAGCTTTATTAGGGATGAGGAGAGTGATGTTTTTTCGTTTTTCAGATTTTTTTTTGACAAAGGATCAAAGTTGTTTTCTTTGTTAAAAAAGGACTATGAAATCAAGACAATTGTGTTGTTATTCCTTTGAAAATTGCACTGTTTTCACTATCTTTGCTACGTATCATGAAAGCACATAAATAGTTTGCTGTTTACTTTTAATACCGTTGCAGAAAACACATTTCAACACACGAAGATAGTAAACTATATAAGTGCAAATTAACCAAAGAAATATTGTCTTAGTTTCACTAAAAAGTAATAGATATGGCGAAAGAAAACTTCAATTCGTTAAAAATCAAAAGACTACCTTATTCTAGACTATTAAAAGCAGAAGCAGCCGATTATTCAGATCGAGTAATTGCTATATTAGAAGAACACAAACCAAAGTCTATTTTTATTAATCAACTGTTTTCTTTGTTGTTGAAGAAGAAAGGTGATATTGATCTACTTCGTTTGAAATATGGAGTGGATATTGAACGACTGAATGAAAAGAAGCAAAAAGAGGCTATGCTACTTAGAATTAGCATGTTTAAGCTTAAAGTTAGAATGTTGCATAATCTTATTTTAGAGTCAGACCTCCACATACTAAACAATGCAATAAACACCTTTTTAAGCAATTTGCACAAATGTGAAAACGATAAGGTGTTAAATCAAAGGGTGTTGGGTTTTTTCTATATGGTGGCAAACAATAAGGATCTTGCCGAAGCAATAGATAAATATGGTTTGAAAGGTGATATTGATCAAGTTTCTGATTCTCACAAAATGTTTAATTCTATAGTCGAAAGAAGAATTACACTCCTTTCTAAGCGTCCCAAAGTTTCGTCAAGAGCTATAAGTAAGGATTTGCTGAATAGAATTGACCATCTCTTTCAAGGTGTTGAATTGGCGTATATAGTTAGCCTAGAGTCGGCTGATGATGAAGATATGGACACTAGAGAAGATTTAGCCAAGTTGCTTAAAACATTGAACCAACTATCAACAATGTTCAACAAATCGGCCAAGTTGCGAGAAAAGAACAATCAACGCAAAGCTTCAGCGGAGCATGATGACGATTCAGGTGCAGCTACTTCTAATGAAATGTCATCAGAAACCACTGCCGAAAATGGCTCTAGCACCGCAGAACTAACTGCTTCACCTATAAGTGTTGAGGTGGATGATGATCAAGAATTAGAAGTTGAGGCACTACCTAAAAGAGTAGAGGCCAATACTATAAATAATAATGGCACACTGCTATTGAGGTGTGACCCTCAAAAAGAGATAGTTAAACATTCTAATACTAATTCTAAAGCTCTTAATCCTTGCTCGTTAAATACTAAGCTCAAAGAGTCTTCTGGATAAGAGATAGCGTTTCAATAGTTTTTTTACCACCATTTTACTACTTCACTTATTGAAGAAGCACATTGTTTTGTGTCTATATAATACAAAAAGTGCGAGAAACCTTGTATTTCAATCTTTTAGCTAATTGTAGATGGATATTTTGGAAATAGAGTTGCACCTCGAGGGGGAAGAACTTTTTCTCAGAATATTTAAATTTGGCGCAATAATTAATTCATCAATCCATATCAGAATAAATTTAAAATTCACTTGCAACTCCTATAGCCATAAGTATCATGTATATAACAATACTTACCATTCCAATCCAAAAGCCCAGTTTTGTCCATTTACCAGCGTCGGCTGAAGCTTTGTTTGCTCCATCAATATCGCCAGCATAAAAACGAGACTCAACTTTAGATGCATTCACTATGCCAACTATGCCAAAGGGCAAGCAGCAGAAAAGGGTTGCTAAAATGGACTCAACTAACCATGTTTTGGGTGGTTGCTGAGTAGTGTTATCTTCATAATTGAAAGAAGAGGTTGAGCTTTTTACAGGAGGTGGTGTAGATGGCATGTATACTTCATATAATTCTGGAAAGTTGTTGGCAGGTAGCCAATCAGTTAATCCTTGAAACCAAATTAAAGTGTGTGGAGAAATATTCATCTCCCTAAGTTCTTCTTTGGTATACGGTCCAAACTTGTTTGTGCCATCAGAGTAGAAATATTTTTTCATGCCTTTTTTTGATTTAAAATGTTATAATTACTAATATCATATCAAACTTTACCAAAGATATAAAAACTATTCATAATATGAAAAGCATAATTAAGTGTTTTCTGCAATGGATTTAAATAAGCTTTGCTGTCATTGTGTGTTTTTGATTTGGGTTAATGTGATACAGCATAGTCCGCCTTTAAGAAGTGACTAGTCGGAACTTTACAATTTCAAAAAAGAACGAGAATTCAGATTTATTCTACAACATAAAATTCTGCGAAGATAAACTCCTGTCCTTTTAGCTTTTTATTTAAGAGCACATCTAAGCTTTTCACAATTCGGTATCTTCCTGTTTCCATTGAGTAGTTTTGCACTTTAAATAGATCGACTAGAAAGGTTTTCTCATCGTTTTTATTAATGATAAATTCCACATCAACTTGCCCATCATGTATTAGCTTAACTTTATTCCACGAATTATCAATCCATCTATCTATCGTAAAACTATAACCAGTTAGAACTTGATAGAAGTCGGTATTAGATATAGTATATTCAACAGCGTCATTTTGGGAGATACTGTACTCAGATTGATTTAAAGACAATTTAATTCCCTTGAAGTTATCTTTATGGATAACACTTTCATTTGTCGAGATGCTTGAATCCGTTTTACTTCTATGCATTGCTGTACTCTCTGAAGAGTTTTTAGGAAAGCATCCCATTAGGATGAGCAAAGAGATTAGAAAAATATATTTAAGCATATCTTTATACAGTATTGGTTCTACATTATTTAAACATCTATTTAGCTAACTTAGTTCGCTTAAAGTTAGTTGTGTAGTAATAAAGATTAGCAGCCCCAAAATAAAAAAAAGCATTAGCTGACTCACTTGTCAACTAATGCTTCAATAAATTATTTATTGTAAGTTCTTATAGGTTCTTTTTTGTCTATTTGCCTTGCAACAACACCTCAACAGCTTTCTCCAATTGCAAATCTCTGCCCTCGAGAATAGATGCTGGCGTATTGTGCACTTCGATATCTGGCTCTAAGTCTTGATTTTCAAGATAGTTGCCACGCATATCTTTTACAGCTACTTGTGGTATACCAAATAC
>DATERO010000298.1:0-2251 GCA_035271465.1 Dysgonamonadaceae bacterium
TACCAGCTTCATCGTTAGAAAGTATGTCTTTAGTGCTTACTTTGGAAGGTATTTCTTATTCACTCAACCTCTCTGAAGCAAAGAGTATTACTTCTTTTGTTAAATCAACAAAACATACTCTCAATATAACCCTTAAGCCAGAAGAGAGCCCTGAAATAGAGAGTATGACAGCAACTATTGAAGATTGGGTTGAAGGACCTACGGAAGATTTTATTGCTGACGAAGATTCATCATATACTCCTCCTGGAAAACCAGGGGAAGGAGATGGAGATGATGAAGATGAAGAAGATTTAAACGAAGGAGAAGACGACCAGTATGTGGGAGATGGAAGCAAAGATTATCCCTATACAGTAACTCAAGCGAAGGAAATAACAAGTGAAAATCGTGTATGGGTTAAGGGATACATTGTAGGATACTATGGACTTACGGGGGAAAATTCTTTTAACAGCGGAGATAATAATGTTAATAATGTAGCCATTGCAGACTTGTCAAACGAAAATGATTATAAGAAAACATTTAGGATAGATTTTAAGAATGATCCATATGTAGGAGATCCAATTATATTGGAGAAAAAACCAGAAAACATTTTGAAGATGGCATATTTCTTTGGATATATTGTTAAAAACCCTAGAGATATATCAGTACTAGAAAATGTAACAAAAGCATTTATTGTCAATATTACTCCTGAAGAATGAGTAATGATTAATGAGTATCAAAACATTGAGTGTGTGATTACTTAGTACATTATTGTAATTTCACTTCTCATCAAAAAAACCCCTGACTACTTAAAAAGCATTCAGGGGTTTCTCCGTACCCGGTGCCGGAATTGAACCGGCAAGGAAATTAATCCACTGGTTTTTGAGACCAGCGCGTCTACCAATTCCGCCAACCGGGCATAAAATATAGATAGACTTATTTTGTAAGTGCAAAAGTACACATATTTTTCTTATTGCAAAACACTTTGGATACTTCTTTTATGATATTATTTCAAAAGGAATTTCAACAAAAGAGATTTATGAACAACTGATATTGAAAGAACGTTATAAATAAACCTATCTTTGTACTTAGAAACGAACAAAGCAAATAGCAATTTGCTCAAAAATAAAACAAGATATAGATGAACAGAAACAATTATTGCATTATTATGAGTGGTGGATTAGGGAATAGATTTTGGCCCTACAGCAATGGGAAAATGCCAAAACAGTTTCTCGATTTTTTTGGAACAGGTCGTTCACTACTTCAAACAACTTTTGATAGATTCAATAAAATAGTTCCTCTGGAAAACATTCTAGTAGTTACCAATGATGAATATGCAGAATTAACCAAGCAACAACTCCCTGAGTTAGCAGATGACCAGATACTATTAGAGCCTATTCGCAAAAACACAGCCCCTTGCATTGCCTATGCTAGCTATCGCATACAATCAATTAACCCTGAAGCAAACATCATAGTTACACCATCCGATCATTTAATTATAAAAAGTGACCAATTTATCTCCGATATCAACAAAGGACTTGAATTTGTTGATAAACATGAGGTTTTGCTCACATTAGGTATAAAACCAACCAGACCTGAGACTGGGTATGGATATATTCAAGTATGTGTTGACAAGATTGATGGCATACACAAAGTGAAAACTTTTACAGAAAAGCCCAATAAAGAACTGGCTCAGGCTTTCTTAGATAGTGGTGAGTTCGTTTGGAACTCGGGAATCTTTATTTGGAGCTTAAAATCGATTATGAATGCTTTCAAAAGTTACATGCCCGAGATAGTCAACAAATTTAATGAAGGAGCACACTTATTCAATACTAAACAAGAAAAAGAATTTATTGATAAAAGCTTCCCTTTCTGTTCCAATATCTCAATAGATTATGGGATATTAGAAAAAGCAGATAATGTATATGTAATTATATCATCATTTGGATGGTCCGATTTAGACTCATGGAATTCTCTTCACGATGCTTCTGAGAGAGATGAGAATAACAATGTAAATCTTCAGGGTGACGTATTATACTTTGATAGTTCTAACAATATGGTGGCAAGCACTTCAAAAAAACTAGTAGTAGTGCAGGGCTTAGACGACTATATCATTGCAGAATCCGACAACACTCTATTAATTTGCAGAAAAGAGCATGAAAATCGAATAAAGCATTTTATGACCGACGTTAAGTTTAAATATGGGGACGAGTACCATTAACAATATTCAAATATTGTTTGCTTCGGATAAATAAAAGCGATAGGGCTTAGAGTC
>DATERO010000299.1:0-7180 GCA_035271465.1 Dysgonamonadaceae bacterium
AGTCCTGCACCTGCAGCAAGATCTTCTACCGACATATTTCTGTCGGCACATAACATTTTAATTTTCTCTGTAATTGCACTCATAAATATATCTCTTTTGAAGTGGCAAAAATAACAGAATTAAACTAAAACAGCAAATACATTCACTATTTGTTTATTTATAATGGAATTTCATAATAACATTGTCACTTATATTGAGTAAAACGTATTGAATTTAAAGAAGTGCATATATTTAAAAAAGAGTTACGAACTTTGACGAGCAAGAATATTAATAAGGTAATAAGGTTTTTAGAGAGCGATTTACCTTTGTTACTAAGGTTTTTCTAACATTCAACCTTAAGTTGTATTTGCAAAACATTCTTGCTTCATTATCACTTTTGCAATTCAAATTGAATTGTTCCACGTAAGATTTAATTCTTTTCCGAACCTTAGTAATCTGCTATAAACTATCGAAACTCAAACCTTATTACCTTATTTCAGAAAACCTAGAGGCTACCTACATATTTTAACAAACTTGCTCTTTACTCAAACAGATAGTTTTACAGCTGATCCAAGTTTAGAGATTTATAATCATCTAAATTCTATCCATTAATAGAATACAGAGCCAACCACAAAGTGGTTAAATGTGAATAGCCATGGGTTGTAAACCCGTGGAGTATAGTTCCACCAAACCAATGAAGCCCAAAGTGGATTCAATTAATTTTACTTGAATCCATGTAGGATTCTTACATTCTATCATCATCTCACCCCGCATTTCATACGGGGCTATTCATCTTTGACCCATTCTGGGTCTTTCTTATACTGCCTCGCAAAAATCCTTTTATGTGATTCTCTAAGATTGTAGAAGCCACACGATGCAATCGTGCGGCAGCGGGTGTATATTCTATCATAGGCTAAATTCCCTATTTTCTGCTTCGCAACATTCACCCTATGAAATTTACTTGCTATTTCACAGGGCAAGCCGATTTCAAATCGGAACGAGCGGGCTCGTTCAACAGCGGTTACACTAACATAAAAAGAAAAAAGACATACTATAATCTCTTATACCATGTCCTTTTTCATATATTATTAGTCTCTATACTTGCATTAGTCTCTATACTTGCAACAGCCTGGAAGTGCATCATATACATCCAAATCCGCCTTGTATTTATCAGTATCATGACCTACTTTTGCAATAGCTTTGCTAATGGCATCAATGGATGTTTTAGAATTATCAAAATCAAGATGTAACTCCTGTGACTCTAAAACCCAATGTGCAGAGGAAACGCCATCAATCGCTTTTGCCGTTTTCTCAATTCGATCTTTACACATTCCACAACTGCCTCCGACTGTAATCATTGCATGCTCATGGTTTTCTTTATCTATAATGGTTTCTCCATCCGTGTGCATGTCGTGGTCATGTGTTGATGATAAAGCTTCTTGATTCATCATACTCAACTTACCCTCCAATTGAGCACTTGCATCAACTGCAAAAGCACCTTGTGTAACAATTTCATCACCATCGGTTATTCCCGACATAATTACATAGGTTTCACCCAATGAAGGACCTAATTCCACTTCAGTCATTTTAAATGCTGGGGTTTCAGTATTCGGTTGTTTCACATACACAAGCGAACGTTTGCCAGTCCATAGAACAGCAGTTTTAGGAACTACAATTTCGTTGCTATACTGCTTTAATGGAGCTTCTATGGTAGCATTTGCATACATTTCAGGCTTCAATTGCATTCCTGCATTTGCTGTTTCCACACGCACTTTAGCTGTTCTTGTCACGGGATCTAAAATTGGATTTATAAATGCAATTTTACCTGTAAACGTTTTACCTGGAACTGCCTGCAGTGTATAGGTTAGATTATCTCCCACCTTAAGAAAAGGTAAGTCAACCTCATAAGCATCAAAGAGTGCCCAAACGCTTGATAGATTGGCAATATCAAAGAGCACATTACCCTGATTAATATAATCACCTTGACTTACATTTTTGGAAATCACTACCCCACTCGTATTGGCTTGTATTTCTATGACTGGTGAAATTTCTTGCGAGGTTTCAATTTTATTTATTTGCTCGTCAGTCAACTTCCACAATCTTAATTTTTGCCTTGCTGCTTGTAGCAATTCAGGGGAGACATCCTCCATTCTTGCAGCTTCAAGTAGCTCTTGTTGAGCACTCATCACTTCGGGAGAGTAGATAGTGGCAATGGTTTGTCCCTTTCTAACATTTTCTCCCGTAAAATTGACAAATAGTTTCTCTATCCTACCACTGACATGTGATGCTTGAGATTCAGACAAACGTTCATCTGCTTGAATTGTGCCATACATTTTAATCTCTTTAACCGGATTTTCTCGGCTCACCATAGTTGTTTGCACATTGGCCAAAGCCATTGCTTCATGCGACATCATTATAGCATCAGGATCAACTGCTTCACCACCACTGTTTGAACTTTTCAGAGGTATCAAATCCATGGCACAAAGAGGGCAAAGGCCTGGCCCATCTTGTCTTATTTGGGGATGCATGGAACAAGTCCAAACTTGTGCTTCTTCTTCAGCATGTACATGTTCTCCATCACTATTGGATTGACTGTTGTTAGATACACCTCCAAAAAGCAACCACCCCAAGAGTAGCCCTACTATAAATATGGAGATTAATCGAACGTTCTTGTTTTTAATTATATCGTTGAATTTATTTGATTTCATAATTTAGTTTGAATTAAAATGTTCTGGAGTACTGTATGAAATGAGACTATTAATGGATGCTACAACTGTATTGTATTTTGCAACAGCATCAGCTTTCTTAAATGTATAATCCAATAGTTGACGGTGTACTTGTATGAGATTCGTCAAGTCGCTTTTGCCCGAAATAAACTCTTGAACAAGTAGGTTGTAGGTTGTTTGTGCAAGGTGCGTTTGTTTAGTATATAACTCTATTTTACGAGCGGCATCATCCAATTCGTGTTTCACTTGATATACTTGCGCCTCAAGCGAATTGCGAGTGTCTTTATACTTCTCCATATTAGAGAGTACCGCTAACTCACTCTCTTTTTGTTGCGCCTTATATTTTCCTCGAAAAATAGGCAATGAAATGGATACCATTGGCATAATCATATCCATACCGTTCATTGAAGAAACAGGAAGAATCATATCACTCCGTTTATTTATAATGGAATATTGTACTCCAACACCTATCGTAGGATAACTCTTCTTCTTATCTGCTTCTGCTTTTGCTTCATATGCCAAACTCTCCTCAGTAATTCTTAAAAGCAATGGATTCTTTTGTTGGATCTGCTCCATCACAACTGCAGAATCGAAGATATAAGGCAATTGAGTAATGGTGTCCGAAACATTAACTTCCGCATTGGATGGTTGGTTCAACAAAGCATTGAAGACAGACTTCTCTGCAACTATTTCTGATTGGATGCTTTCGATGGTGTTATCCAACTCTGCAACTTCTAACTGAATACGCAGTACATCAGACATACCTCCACTTGACTTTGACATATCATTTGAACTAAAAGAAGGAGATGCATATTTTTGCGTAGCCAGTTTTTCAAGTTGTTGCAAGGATGCTTTGTTTTGTTTGCCGTTCTTTAATTGCTCTTGTAGGCTACCCAATAAATACCATTGCGTGTAAACATCCAAAAAGAGATTGTTTACGGACAGACGAAACTCTTCGTATGCCATCTTTGACACTTGTGCTGCTTCGGTACGTGCTGCTTTCTGAGAACCAAACCATGGAAACATTTGCATCAATGTAAAGTCGGCTACTTGTTTTCCGTCAATTATGTCCATTGGTTTAAGGAAGAATCCTATATCCAAAGTTGGATCGGGATATGCTCCCGCTTGAGGAATTTTCTCCAATGATGATTTGTATTTTAGAAAGTCACTCTTGATTTTGGGATTGTTCTTTCCAGCCATTTCCAAATAGTACTGTAATGAATCGGATGTTTGAGAATAGGAATAACTATTCATTCCCATCCATATCATTGCTGTAATTAGAAAAATATATTTCATTTTATTCTTTTTCATAGCTTAATCTGTTGTTTATATTGTCCTTATTACTTTCTTCTTTCTTCAAAGCATATTCTCTCCACCAGCATTGAAAGACTGGCACAACAAACATGGTCATCGATTGAATTAGCATACCTCCAAAAGTAGGAATTGCCATTGGTATCATAATCTCCGCTCCCTTACCTGTTGATGTGAGAACTGGCAACAATGCAATGAGCGTAGTAGCTGTAGTCATCGCCGCAGGGCGCACTCTTTTTAGTCCAGCATAAATAACTGTTTCTCTAATATCATCCATTGTTTGAGGATCTCTTTCTATGAAAGCGTCATGTATATAGGTTCCCATTAATACTCCATCATCAGTAGCAATACCAAACAGTGCAATGAAACCTACCCAGACTGCAATACTTAGGTTTATTGGATGCATCTGAAATAGATCTCGCATATTAACTGCTCCAATATTAAAGTCCATGAACCAAGGTTCGCCATACAACCACAACAATATGAAGCCTCCTGCAAATGCTACAAAAACACCTGAGAAGTGTATCAAAGAAGCAGTAACTGTCCTAAATTGAAAGAAGAGAACCAGAAGAATTGCTAATAAGCTTAATGGCACAACAATAAGTAAGCGAGATTGAGCGCGAGCTTGTTGCTCATAGTTTCCAGCAAAAGTATATGAAACACCTTTCGGTAAATTGATTTCTCCAGAACTTATTTTCTCTTTGAGTATTTCATCGGCCTCTCGCACAACATTCACTTCAGCTTTACCTTCTAATTTGTCAAATATTACATAACTAACCAAGAAAGTATTTTCGCTTTGAATCATTTGTGCACCTTTCGTGTACTCTATATCAACCACTTCACCCAATGGGATTTGTGCTCCTGTAGCAGTTGGTATAATAATTTTGGCCAACTCTTCGGGGCTGTCTCTCAACTCACGCGGATAGCGTAATCGCACCGGGAATCTTTCTCGACCTTCAACCGTAGTAGTCAAAGCCATTCCACCCACTGCTGCTTCTATCACTTCTTGCAAGTCTGCAACAGTCATACCATAACGCGCCATTTGCTGTCTGTTCAGTTTTATTTCAACATATGGTGCGCCCACAGCACGATCATAGAAGACAGTAGAGGGCATAATTGATGGAACATCTTTGAGTGCTGCTTCAATTATTCGTCCACCTTTATCAATAGATTCTAAATCAGGACCAGACACTTTAACACCCATTGGGGCTCGCATACCAGTAGAAAGCATAACCAAACGGGTTTCAATTGGCTGAAGCTTGGGTGCAGAGGTCAAACCAGGCAAGTGAGTTACATTTACAATCTCTTGCCAAATATCATCTTCATTATGAATATGTGAACGCCATTGACGGTAATACTTTCCTTTTTTGTGAGCTATTAAGCTATCCTTAGGAATTAATCTAAACTCATCATCTGTATTATAATATGTTCCATCCTTTAGCTCAAACTCACCTTTTCTATTTGTTTTAAAACGCATGCGTCTTCCATTTTCATCTAGAATATACTCTGAGCGATAATTAATGGTGTTTTCAAACATTTGAGCTGGAGCTGGATCAAGTGCAGAGTTAACACGCCCCCATTTTCCAACAGTTAATTCTACTTCTGGGATATTAGTGATGCGCTTATCTAACATACCAATCAATTTGAGATTCTGATCGATACCTGTATGAGGCATAGTAGTTGGCATCAATAGGAAAGAACCTTCGTTGAGTGTAGGCATAAACTCTTGACCTAACCCTGGGAACTTCGAATCGGGTTTTTCCCAAAAACTTGTTTGCCTGAAAGATTTCCATCCCATACCTTCCATTCCATTAGCAACAAAACCAAACGTTTTGTCGAACCCTATCCAAATTATTAATCCAAACAAAATTGTAGTAATTGGTACTAACATAAACGTCCATCGATTTGCTAAACACCAACGTAATATTTTTTCGTAATAAATTACCAAAGTCCATAGAAATCCTAAAATAACGCCTATAACTAATACTACAAATATAAGATTTCGTGTTAATCCTACATTTGCTCCAACGGGTAGCCAAGCAGCCGTCAAATAAAAGACAACCACTAGCAAAGCAACACCAATATTTATATAATTAGATGTTTTTGGATTCTTCCAGTAATATGAAAAATAGTTATTGATGCCAATAAGCGTTAGACCCAAAGAGACTAATACACCAGTAGTTAAGAATAGAACAATTCCGGCAATTACTAAAGCTATATTGGATGCTTTACGTACTTGCTTTGATGTTATTCTGATGGAAAATATATAATAGACCAAAGTTGGTAATATGGCTATTCCTATTAAGAAAGCAGATATCAAGGCAAATGTTTTTGTAAATGCCAATGGTTTAAACAATCTACCTTCTTGAGCCTGCATGGCAAAAATTGGTAGAAAACTTATTGTAGTTGTGAGCATAGCAGTAAAAACTGCCCCAGACACTTCGGAGGCACCCCTGTAAATAAGATTCACAAAAGCTTTCCCTTTTCTAATTGTTTTGTTTTCATCTTCGTCCATATGCCGAATAATGTTTTCGACGAAGACGACACCGATATCAATCATTATTCCAATAGCAATGGCAATACCTGATAGTGCAACAATGTTTGCATCAACTCCCAGATAACGCATAAAAATAAACGTTGAAAGCACTGCAATGGGTAATATGCTTGAGATAATAATTGAAGCTCTTAAATTAAATATCAATACAATCACTACAATTATACTGATAAGAATCTCAAAAGTAAGTGCTGATTCAAGTGTACCAATGGTTTCTTGTATCAATCCCGAACGATCATAAAAAGGGACAATAGTTACTTTAGAGACAGTTCCATCTGCCAACACTTTTTGAGGCAATCCAGTCTCTATCTCTTTTATTTTCTCTTTCACATTGTCAATCACCTGCATCGGATTAGAACCGTGTCTGGCTACTACTACCCCACCCACTGCTTCTACTCCTTCTTTATCGAGCCCTCCTCGTCTTGTAGCAGGTCCTAAATTAACAAATGCAACATCTTTTATTTTTACAGGCACTCCCTCTCTTACTTTGACTACTGCTTGCTCCAAATCCGAAACATCTTTAATATAACCCAAGCCTCGCACTAAATACTCAGCTTTGTTTATCTCCATTGTTTCCGCTCCAATGTCTAAATTGCTCTTTTTGATGGCA
>DATERO010000300.1:0-11728 GCA_035271465.1 Dysgonamonadaceae bacterium
TAGCATTATGTGGTCCATATAGCTGTACATATCCAGATTGATCATAAATGAAAAAGTCAATGGCAGTTCTATTTTCAAATGCGGAACAACTATTGTATACAGCACCTGTTTCTGCATCAAAGAAAGCGTCTTCTGTTCCGCCATATTGGGAACGAGCACTCAGAAGGACATCAGTGTGTTTATAATACCTTGGTTCATTGGGATCTGCAATTAAACTAAAATCATTGGTAATAATAATTTCTTCTTCACCATAATATACACCTTTCAAGGTTGCTGATGTCATGCTCCCTCCAAAATAGTTTGGGTACATATCAAAAATAATGCTAGTATCAGTTTTTGATATGATCATCACTTTGACATTATCAATAAAAATAGAGTCAATCAAGGATAATTTCTCACCTTTTATCTCAACAGGAGTATATTTAGTAAGAGATGTAGGGAACTCAAAAACACGTGGCACTTCACTAATTATCGAAAAAGTATTTCCACCTGGTCCAATTTTGGAATTTTGAATACCATCAAAATAAACAAAACTTAATTCTACCGGACCTTGAGCATTTGAATAAGGCACTCTAAAAACAAGTTCATCAGACATTTTACTAATGATTAAAGCTTCATCAGTACCAAGCATTACTGCGTCTATTGCATTTAAATTTTCTCCGTAAATCACAATATCAGCACCAATTTTCCCTTCTGTCGGATATGCATCGATGGATGGAGTAGCATATAAAATGGTAAAGTGATCACTACTTTGGGCCTCCCCTGCTGAATTGGCAATACTAATCACACCGCTGCGGGAACTTGTAAGAACTTTTGCCACCAATTTGGTACTGCTTATTCTATACTTTATGCTGGCATCGCCCCCGCCAATTTGAACTTTATCAATACGATCAAGGTTTTCTCCAATAATTGTAATCTCTGTACCCACATATCCGGACTTAGGCGAAAACTCAGTAATTACAGGAGGTTCTACTTTAAATTCATCTATCAAAACATTTTCATTACAAGCGATGAAAACTGTCGTTGTAAGAAGTAGAAGAAACATATAAATATAATTTATTCTGTATTCCATAGTTTTTATGTTTTAAAGATATTAATAACCTGGATTTTGTGTAATATGCTGATTAATATCAATCTCCTTTTGAGGAATTGGCAAAAGGATACTACTTTCGGCCATTGGAGATACTCCATCAGGTAGTAATGAATAATATTCCTCCTCCTTGAAATGAGTATTGAGAACAACCAATACTCTATTTGTACGTATCAAGTCAAACCATCTCTGATTCTCAAAAGCAAGTTCAATTCTTCTTTCCTTTTCTAATGCCATACGCATAGAATGGATAGTGGGAAAATCTTCAATTTGTAATACAGAGACATTTGCTCTTTCGCGAACCTCATTCAAATAAGGCAAAGCCGCAGAAGGTCCTTCCAGTTCATTTAATACTTCAGCATACAATAAAATTATATCTGAAAAACGCAAAACAGGCCAATCCTTATCTCCATCATACTTGGAGAGTACTGGGGAAAGATATTTTTTTACATACATTCTATCTATTGTTTGACCTCTTTCATTTACATAATTTTCAGCCAGCGTTACATCTTTTCTGGTATCCCCTTCTTCGTAACTAGCAACAAGATCCATTGTAGGGTAATTGTATCCATGACCATCACCATTTATCACACTTGAACCACTAAGCTGTGGAGCAAAATAGTTCCCAAAGGGAGATCCAAGTCCGATGCCTCCCGATTTGTAACGTATCGCAAAAATAATTTCATTGTTGACTTCATTTGAGATGTCAAAAACATCTGAATAATTTTGCAATAATTCGTGACCACTATGCTGATATATATCTTCTAACAAACCAAGTGTCTCATTATCTATTTTGCCCAACGTCATATATACTTTTGCAAGTAGAGATTTAGCTGCCCAAGAAGTAGCTCGTCCTTTCTGATCTGCAGAGTATGCCGATGGCAATTTATCAATTGCTGATTTCAAATCTGCGATAATAAACTCATACACATCTTCTATAGGGCTTCTGTCATAACTCCTTGCTTCCTGTGCACTTATCCTTTCAGAAACAATGAATACGGGTCCAAATAGCCTGACAAGATTAAAATAATGGTATGCTCTGATAAAGCGAGCCTCA
Organism: Dysgonamonadaceae bacterium; assembly: GCA_035271465.1. GTDB lineage: Bacteria > Bacteroidota > Bacteroidia > Bacteroidales > Dysgonomonadaceae > UBA2632. The sequence continues at coordinate 2,148 of DATERO010000300.1, forward strand.
CCCTCAAACTGATTTCGAATATCATCTTCTGTAATCACATTCAGATATTCTTCCTTTAAAACAGTATTACACCGTGCGATATTATGGTATACTGCCGCCCAGTATTCAAACACTCGTTGATTTGTAGCGGACACCGAGGCTTGATCAAAATTAAACAATAATGTATTGTCGGTTGATGTAGTAGTCAGGTTATACAAACGGCTGTTATCTGAACGTAATTCGGTCAACATCCATTCATTTTCCATTGGTTTCTGTAAGCCATTATAACATGCAATAACAGCAGCACTCATTTCATCTGTTGTTTTATAAAAGTTACCTTCTCCTATTTCTGAAATTGGTTGAAGATTCAAATCACAACTATGAAGAATTAAAATAAGGGAACTTATAAATATTAATTTTATATTTTTCATAACAATCTGATTATGTGATATTATCAATTAAAAACTAATTTCTAAACCTGCCGAAAATGTTCTCTGGATAGGGAAACTACCCCTTTGATAACCATCTACCAATGGAGATGAATAATTTCCCGATGTGTATCTTGCCTCCGGGTTTATACCTCTGTAATCTCCATACCAATAATAAAGGAGATTCTGAGCCGTTAGATAAACTCTTAAATTGTTCAATCCTATCATTTTTAAATTCTTTCTTGGGAATTGATATCCTAACATTAAATTTCCAAGAGCAATATAGGAGGCATCTTCAAGCACGTAATCCGTTAACTCCCATGGCATTCCATCACCGTCACTGAAATGAGGAGTTTTACCGTCACCTGGATATTCTTCTGAAATATATCGGTTTTCTGTAAATGCTCTATTTATTTTTTTTGTCTCCTGATAATATGCATCTCCGTTTAGTACCGTCACATCATGTACTCCGTGAAATGAAAAAGTTAAATCAAAGTTTTTATAATTGATATTGTTTGTCATACCCCAGGTAAACATAGGAAATGGATCGCCGAGCGCTACTCTGTCATTGGCATCAATAATATTGTTACCATCCTGATCGACTACTTTTAATGTACCCGGTTTTACCGCCTTACCGACAAGAACTTGCAGGTTGCTTTCATCAATTTCGCTCTGTGAAATCCATATACCATCAGTCTTATACCCGAAGTACTGGATTGAGGGAGCACCTACTTTTGCAAGATATATTTCACTTCTCTCCCCATAATTCAAAAGCCTTTCCTCTCCACCAAGCTGTAATAATCTATTGCTATTTGTCGCAAAATTGAAAGATGTGGACCATTCAAAATCTTTTTTTCTGATGTTGTAACTTGTCAGTTCTACTTCAACCCCTCTGTTTCGCACTTTACCTATGTTGTTCCAAAATTGTTGATATCCAGTTATTGCCAATGTAGGCTGTTCGAGTAAGAGACTTTTTGTAACAGAGTAGTAGTAATCTACTGATAAATTCAGTCTTGTATTGAATGCATTAAGGTCAAATCCTAAATTTGTTTCATTTGTCTGTTCCCATGAAATTGCCCTGTTAGCCAAAATGATGTCAGTATTAGCGAGTCCGGGATATAAGACTGATTCAGCACCTAAAATGTAGTTTGCATTTTGCAGTTTATCATATGCTGCATAGTTCGGAATGCTGTTATTACCGGTAACACCCCAACTTGCACGTAATCTTAACTGATCTAATTTATCGATTTTCTTCAGGAAAGGCTCTTCCGAAACTCGCCAACCAACCGATAATGCTGGAAACCAACCCCATTGATTTTCCGGACCAAATTTACTACTTCCATCAGTTCTGATACTACCAGAAAAAAGGTATTTATTCTGATAATTATAAGTTAATCTGCTTAAACCTGACAAAAGCATTTCTTCCTCTTTATCTGTATAAGTCCTTCTTTGATCATCTTCAATTACGATATCTGTAGCGGCATTTATTGTTTTAATATAATCTGTAGGGAAATTTGTACCTTGTATTCCGGCATTGCTAGTACGTACCTTATTCGCAGTATACCCTGCCAGTATCTCGAAATTGTGATCACCTGCCGAAAAACTATAATTCAATGTATTTTCACTCAATAAATCGATAAACAGCCAGTTCCTATATCTGGCATAATTTGGATCTCCATCACTTTTGGTATTTTTGTTATGATATATGTCCTCATTTTCGTACCTTACATAAAAACCATTTGAAGTCCGAAAAATTAAATTGTCAAGAATATTATAATCCAGATACATAGAACCATTTAATCTATAATAATATCTTTCACGTGACTCATTATCTATAATGCATCTTGGATTATTATTACCGGTTCCCCAAGGACTTGCTACAAAAACATTTCCGTCAGCATCTATATATTCTTTGTTGTTAAAATGCCTACCATGAGCATAGGAGCCAATCGGTTCTCCTGTAATTGCAGAAGTTACCGCAGTGTGACGAACAGGAAGCCAGGAATAGGTTCTGTAAAAATCGGTGAAGTTTGCACTGGGGGACTCTCTTTTGGAGTATGTAGGAGAAAGATTCACCCCAACCTTAACTTTTCCTGAAAGATCTGCATCTAATTTCACACGCATATTTAATTTAGTGTAGTCACTATGAATCATTACACCCTGATCCGATAAATAGCTGCCTGAAATGTAATATCTTGCAGACCTTGAACCTCCTGACAAGCTGAACTGTAAATTGTTAATATATGCATTCCCTCTTAAACCCTCTCTTTGCCAATCTGTATAGTTGTCAATACATTTCCAGGCAAGTTCACTTGTAGTGGGTCCTACCCCACCTTTTGCTTGCTCATCAATTAATCTGTCTACATATTCATTCGCATCCAGCAAATCATGAAGCTTATAAGATGTTTTTACACCGGAATAAGCCTTCACCGAATATTTTGGTTTTGTTATGCTTCCTGACTTGGTCGTAACAATTATTACACCATTAGCGCCTCTGGAACCATATATTGCCGTAGATGCAGCATCTTTCAATACCTCTATAGACTGAACATCATTCATATCCACGGAGGATAAACCATCTGACATAGGATATCCGTCAACTACAATTAAAGGTTCATTACTGGCACTAATTGATCCAAGTCCTCTCACACGAATTTCCGGTGCAAAACCAGCTTCAGAGGTTGTATTTCTGATTTCCAACCCGGCAATTTTTCCTTGCAGTGCCTGATCCAACCTTGACACAGGTAAATCTCCTAAATGCTCGTCTGAAAATTGTGAAATTGAACCTGTTAAGTGCGACTTTTTTTGAACTCCATATCCAATAACAACAAGTTCCTCCAAATCATGAACACTCTCTTCCAGTACGACATTTATTATATCTCTACCCTCCACGGGTATATCTGTGGACATAAAACCAATGTAAGAAAACCTTAATGTTGACTGTCTGTTGGGAACTGTGATCGTATATGCACCCTCAATATCTGTGATTGTCCCAATTGTTGATCCTATTACAGAAACATTGACTCCAACTAAAGGTGTATTTGTATTATCAGTTACAATCCCTTTCACTACTAGCTCTTGGGACAAAGCCGAAAGGATGTTTAAACTTAAAAAAACAGTTAGCAGGAAAATTAGCTTTTTAGTTATTTTTACTTTCATCGTGAATTAGAATTTTAGTGTTTTAATAAATCTCTCTAATATATTTTACTCAAATTGAGTAATTTACTCCATAAAGAAAAAAGATTTGCGGAGTAGCTGGTTCACTCATATTTACATCCAGATCAAATCCATTTAAATTGTTTAATATGTTGGTATTGATAGTGTTGCTTTTAAAGCAGATTCCTTTAACTCCTTCTGCTCCATCTAAAAAATTAAATTTCAATTGCGTTTTATTGTTAAAAAAAGTATTGAACTGAAAGTCTACATTTTCCGGGATGACGGTTTGAGCCGAGTAACGTTCCGGATCACTGTGTCTAAGATTAAAAGTTATATTTGCGCATTCAACAAAAGTGTTGTTCACAATAACTACATCTTTTACGATATGATATTCATAAGGCTTTGGATTCTCTAAGCCATTCATAATTGAAAACGCCGATCGAAGGCCACTCCCTACAAGTCTGGAAAAAAAGTTACTTTTAATTGTATGGCCTGAGTTAATAACTCTTATGCCGGAACATCCTGACTTATTATTGCCTATAAACACATTCTTTTCCACTAAGTTTCGATTACCATGACGAAGAACTAGAGCACCGGCACTCTCAATAAAAAAATTATTAAACAGTGTATTGTCACAAGACTTAACAGAAATAATTTCCGTTTCACCGTCACAATTTTCAAAAACATTGTTTCTCACAATTGTTCCTGATGATAGATGAGAAGTAGAAGAATCACCAATTCTAATAATCTCACCACCATTATTTACATGTTTTAATACTGGACGATCTCCGAAATAATTATTCTCGATTATGTGATGATTATTGTTACTACCCTCTTCGAGTATCACGGCCATCAATACTCCCTCATTTTCTTTACCTTTAAATGTGCAATGATCTATTTTATTATTCTTCCCATATAACAGGACCCATCTCTCAACCTCTTTGTCATCTGCATCATTATATCCGTCAATCACAGAGTTCGTAATCCTACAGCTATTAGCTAACTTGTTGCTTTCAGACCTAAATTCCCATACATTTTTTCCATACCCATTACGAAATACCAGTCCATGTACCTCCACGAAATGACCACTGATTCGAAGATTTGAGTTGCCTTCAATGAATACTTTCCCGGGTGTTTCAGCTTTAACTACTATTGGTTTCTTACTTTCTCCTTCAGCATGAAGTACAATCTTAGCATCTGTGTAAGTATTATTTTTCAAAATAATAGTATCACCTGCTATGGCTGATTTGATCTTCTCGTTTAAATCAGAAATAGTGGATACTATCTCGTTTTTTTTAGGGTTACCAGTGTCTTCATTCTTGTTTTCTGCCAGATCATCTGTTGAAGAACAGGCTACTATAATAAGTAATATGAGGATCAACGGGTGTAATATACTTAGATTTTTCATTTTTTTCATTTACCTAATGGGTTGGTTAACAGTTCGGTATAATTTCAATTACAAATTAAATAAATACAGAACTTATTATATATGTGAGATTTAGAAAACTATTAACTGAAGTACATACCTCCGTTTATATCAATACATGTTCCCGTGATGTAATCAGAATCATCAGATGCTAAGAAAGCAACTAAATCTGCAATGTCTTCTGGATCACCTTCTCTTCTGAGAGGATATACTTCCTTAATCATTCTTTCTCTGTTCTCAGGAGTATTAAATCTATCATGGAAAGAAGTAGCAATAGTTCCCGGTGCGATTGAATTTACTCTTATACCATCGGGACCTAACTCTTTTGCCATAGAACGTGTAAAAGTTGTCACAGCACCTTTTGATGCTGCATACAATGAGGCACCCGGGCCCCCACCGTCTCTTGCAGCTAAAGAGGAGAAATTAACAATTGAACTGCCACTTATCAGATAAGGAATAACTTCTTTTGTAAGAAGCCAACAACTCTTAAAGTTAGTATCCATCAAAAGATTATACCATTCTTCATCTTGTTCGGTTATTTTTTTTCTCCCAAAAATTCCTCCCACTACGTTAACTAATACATGGACCTCGTTTCCAAAAGCTTCTACACCTTTTTTTACAAGATCTTTTACATCCTCGGCCTTTGTCATATCACCTTGTACAATTATGCCGTTTCCACCTGCCTTTTGCACTAAATCTAATGTAGTTTCACCATCACTTTCATTATCAAAATAATTGATTACGACATTTGCTCCTTCCGATGCTAATTTCACGGAAACGGCACGTCCCAAATCTCTTGCTCCACCTGACACAATAGCTGTTTTACCTTTGAATCTCATAATTTTCTTTTCTTTAAATTGTTAATTAGTATTTGTTTTTATTTGTTCTATTTTTCCAACTGTTATAAATATGGAAATAAGCGATAGAGGTACAAGTACAACAAGAAGTCCGAAGAGTAATGCCCAGCTTGATATTTCACCTGCAAATAAAATTGCGATAATGGTACCCAATACAGCAGCAGCCCCGCCCAAGCCGGCTAATGATCCAACAGACTTTCCTAAGTGAAGGTCACTCGGTAAAGTTTGAATATTCGTCATTACAAATTGATAACCTCCTAAAACGAATGCCATCAGAATTATTGCAATAAATGCATCTTGAGTTAAAACAGAACCTATTATTGCTGGAATCATTATTAACCCACCCGTTAAAAGAGCAATCTTTCGCGATTTATTTACACTATTCCCTTTTTTGATTAGGAAACCTGAAAACCATCCCCCCAACAAACTCCCAATCATAGCTCCCAAATATGGGATCCAGGCAGAGAAAGCCAGTTCTTTAATATTTAAATTAAATTGTGATGTTAAATACATCGGCAGATAGGTTACATACATCCACCAAATTGGATCAAGAAAAAACCTTCCAAGTATCACTGAGTAGTTCTTTTTATTACTTAGTAATTCTTTCCAACTTTTTCCCTTATCAACATTTGTGGTATCTGCTTCAGGTTGACCGGAAAGTATATAGTCTTTTTCTTTATCAGTAATCCATGGATGCTCCTTTGGACCTCTTTTATTAATTATGAGCCATGGAATAAGCCAGAATAAACCTAACCCACCAACTACAACAAACGTAATTCTCCAACCTACCGATAAATAAAGCATTAATATAATAATAGGTGCAAGTATGGACCCGAATGAGGCAGCAGCATTAAATAATCCTTGTGCAAATGCCCTTTCTTTTTGAGGAAACCATTCTGCATTACTTTTGGTTGTACCGGGCCACGGACCTGCTTCTCCCAGTCCCAACATCATTCTAAAAAACGTTAATGAGTTCTTACCTCGTACTAAGGATGTCAATGCATCAGCGCTACTCCATATTAAGACGGATACAGTAAATCCTTTTCTTGTTCCAATTTTATCGTATAGCTTTCCTGAAAAGAGTTGACTTATTCCATAAGCGATCATGAAAAAGATAGTTATTGTTCCGAGAATATTTTTTGCCTCATTGGAAGCTTCTTCTTGACTCAATTCGTCCGAAATAAATCCCAGATCATAGGCGATTCCTTCTCTATTTGTAACAATTTGACTATCTTCTTTCAAGTGAATCTTATCGGCACTCTTTTCAACAACTTTTCCCCTTGAATTTTTTAATAAATAACTATTTGTAGTCGGTGAATATAGGGCTTGATAAGAATCGGAATCATCAAATTTATTCACCAATTTATATTCCACGTTGGCAATCCACATGTAATTCAGCGTACCCCTATCTAAGTAATTAATGATGGTAATTAATATGATAAGGCCTATAATCCACCATCTTAAACCTTTAATTTTCATGCAGTAAGATTGTTATTTTTTAAGAAAATCCTCCCTCATAGGGCTGAATACGTCAATTAGAATACCGGCCTCCAGACATTTAGCGCCATGCAATATATTTGGTGCTATATAAATACCGTCACCCTCTTTAACTATTTGTTTAACCCCGTCTACTACAAATTCGAAGACACCACTCACCACATATGTGGTTTGCGAGTGATAATGTGTATGTTCATAGCCAATAGCTCCTTCATTAAATTTAACTTTAACGAGCATAATCTGCTCATCATATCCCATTATTTGTCTTTTCATGCCTTCTCCGGCAAATTCCCACAAGATTTCATCTTTTAATAAAAAAGTTTCACTTCTAGTTTTCATCAGTAAAGTTTTATAATTCGATAATTTTCACGTTTTGCCAGTCAAATCAAAAATAAATTGGTTGTCCAATTATTGATTGCCCAAAATAAGCCAATTTATTTTAGATAAAAAAATAAATATTCGGATTTTATATATATTTAACCAAATTCTCAAGGAATCACCTACTAATTGACCAACACCTAGATCAATCGCAAAAAATATATGAAAGGCTGTGCGAGGGACAAATATCCTGAGTTTCTTTTTAATCTACCTAAAATCCGCAAGTCAATTATTTTGAAAAAAGCGATATATTTCGGCAGACGTTCAAATTGCTATTTTCAAGATTTCACGCCGTTTTTTTCTCAATGCATAAAATTGTCCACAAAAATGTGCCTCCTGTTTGCAAATTTAAGGGGAGAAAATGTGATATTTCATCCTTCTTTTAACGTCAAGACATAGTTTCCCCTTTCACGTTTGTCGATTTGAGTGGCTAACGGGCAGATTTCAAGATAAGCACAGCTGATCGTACGGTCGGTCGGTGTAAAGTCGGAGCTTCCATTGTCGACTCTGTCTGATCCATTTGCCGGCAACACAGATGAATTTGAAAATAAACCGTTTTATTCTTGAGGTTGAAGGAATATCTTTGAATACCGCCGATACCTTTTTGATAAAGTAGTTGTAGAAGTTTTTCATCATGGCCGTCATAATCAAAAATACGGTATTGCTCTTCATCTCTGATGTCGGAAGACGTCCCCATCCGAAGTCGTTGTTTTGGATATCGAACAGCTTCTCGCTTGCTCCACGCATATTGTAGTATTCGATGACTTGCTTTTCATCCGATTCATGATCATTGGTTAAGATGGAGCGATAAATCATGTTGTCTCCCGTAAACAGATTCATTTGGGCATCATCCGATTTTTCCCGCATAACCACCAATCGATAATTGCGCTCTTCAAAAAACTGTTTAAAGGGAATGGACGCTACTTCGTATGTCTTGTAGTTGATCTCTACTTTTTCCCATTCGCTTATCCGGCTTATCTGTTCCATCATGCTTTCCGATTTGTTGGCCCGAATATAGAAGAGATCGCAATTCTTTGAAACCGTGTCCACGATATCTTTTGCATACGAACCGGCATCCATCCGCGAACGATTTATCGTTATTCCGTTATCCCGCAGTTGGCCGAACATTCTCGCGAGCGTTTCCCCCTGCGCCGTCTTAACATTGGCATTGCCGTCCCTGTTTTCTACGTAGACGATCCTGTTGCCTATCGAGCCTATGCCCGCAAAATATCCTGTGGTGTGTTTGTAGGTGCGCTTGGCATCCCATTTTTCGTGTTCGATGATTTGATTGTCGTAATCCAAATCGTACTTCTTGCCCTTTTCAAGCTGCCCGGTCAACAGCAGGGATTTGATGTTCAAGTCGTTCATCTTTTCATTGATGTTGAACCGGTACTCATTCCCGCTCGAAGAGGTTACGATCGTATCTTCGGTTGCCAACCCTTTTAGTTCCCGAAGCAGCGTATCCGGAGCCGCTACCTGGTTCCCCGGTATGCTTTCCAATGTCGATCGCAAATGTTCTTGAACATCTTCTGCCACTTCTCCTCCGCAAAAGAATATCTCAAACCACGTCCTGAAAAGTTCTCCGTGACCGTATCCCCAAGCATTCCTTTTTCCGAGTTGTTCGTCTATGAGTTGTAATAAACCGCATTTGTTAAATTCTTCGTGAACGAAAGAAATTCCTGCAAATGAACTCACCGATTGCGAAACTTTTTGTAATTTCATCTCCTGTAAGATTTACTTTGTTTTTTGTTTTTCACTCATAAAAATAGGTGAAATCTTACACATGGCAAAGCGTTTGATAAAATATTTCTTATCAGCGCTTTGCTTACTTAAAGATGCAATCAGCTTGCGGATTTAAGG
>DATERO010000301.1:0-3511 GCA_035271465.1 Dysgonamonadaceae bacterium
ATTCGTTGTCCAATACTGCCCATCATGCGTATCTGTACATAATTTAGAACATATGCCGAGATGTAAATCAATAGAAGGATTCCTGCAAAGATGAGAACACCTTGATAGTTTTTTGTTTGTACGTGTGTGTCTATGGTATAACCCAATAGATAGGGTCCTAGTAAACTTAATCCTGCATTCAGTATAATTGCTGTAAATGCAAGAGTCATTTTGCGTCGTTCAGCACCAATTATTATAAATAACTTCCTGAGCGATGCTATCACTTTACGTTTTCCCTTTACTTTCTCTATTTCTCTATTCAGATTATAATTCATACTGTTCGGTGCTTTGTTGTGATTTATAAATCTGAATATACTCAGGACAACTTTTCATTAAACTTTCATGCTGTCCCGATGCAATTATCTCACCTCCCATAAGAAGTAATATTTGGTCAAAATCTTTGACAGGCTCAATCTTTTGGGTAATAGAAATGAGCGTAATATCTGGATAGTTATTCTGAATATTAGATAGAATTCTGTCTTCTGTTTTTTGGTCGACTCTGGCAGTGAAGTCATCGAGAAGAAGTATTTTGGGCTTCAACGTTAGTGCTCTTGCCAACATTATTCTTTGTTTCTGTCCTCCCGATAGACTACTTCCTCTTTCGAAAACAATAGTATCAAGTTTGTTAGGAAGTGAGTTAATAAAGCTGCTTAGCTCTGCAGTCTCAATTGCTTTTTGTAATGACTCCTCGGTATATGTGTTGCTGAAGCCAATATTTTCTCTCAAACTCAGATTAAAAAGCACACTGTCTTGAAATACCAATCCAACATCTTTGTATAATGTTTCCCTTGAATACTTATCAATGGGTATTCCATCTAATTCTAACGTGCCCGAATCTGCTGGGATAAGATTGGTCAACAGATAGAGTAGTTGACTCTTTCCAGCCGCTGTTGGTCCTATTATAGCAGTTTTACTACCAGCTTTTACTGAGAAAGAAACATCGTTGAGTATTGGCTTATCTTCGTAAGTCAACGATATGTTTTTTAGTAATATGTTGCCTTTAATTTCAGACACTATTGTACCTTCTTCTCTTTGTGGTGGTATAGAAAGTATATTTTGTATTCTATCGTTTGAAGCAGTTGCAGAAGCAATCACATTGCTCATAAATCCTATTAGCATTACGGGAAAAATAAGCATTACAACATAGCTGTTGAAAGCTGCAAAGTTACCAATAGTCATTTTGTCCATTACTACATAATGACCACCCAAAGCAAGAATTAAAACAATAGCTAGATTTGAAACAAACATAATGCTGGGCACAAGTACTGAGAAAAGACGAACAATGGATAACCCCAAATTGCGCGATTCCAAATTCTTTTCAAGAAACTTCTGGTTCTCGGGTTGTTGTGAGTTTAGCACCCTAATGAGGGCTGCGCCCAATATGCTTTCGTTTATAATTTTATTAAGGGCATCAATAACTTTACGGCTTTTCTTAAAAATAACCCTCGCTTTTCGGAAAATAATAAAAAATGCTGTCCCTATAATTGGAACTATTCCGAGTACTGCAAGTGCTAACTTCCAATTTATAAGCACCATTAAGACTGATACTCCAATAATGATAAATAGTGAAGAAATAATTGCAACGAAAGCTTGTGCAACAAATGTTTTCACAGAGTCCATATCCGATGTGAGGTTTGTAAGTAACCGTGAAGGATTGGAGCCAATGATAAACGAAGAGCTTTGTTGGGATAGCTTATTTATTATTTTTTTACGCAAGTCTCGGGCAACCCTTTCTGCAGTATATGTTTGTATGACTCCCTGCAATGCAGTAAAAATAAATATACCAGTTGATGCAATTAAAAATTGTGTGATAACTTTTTGAGGATTGAAGTCACCTAGTGAAAAAGCATCAATTGCTGAAGCAATAATCTTTGGAATTAGTAAATTGATACTACTTGCAGCCAGTGCTATAAAAGCCAATAGAGCAACAATACCTTTGTATGGAGCAAGTACACTTAAAAGCCCGACTTTATTTTTAGATTCTGTTTCCAGTTTTATATTTTTCTTATTCTCCATCCTTTATCCAATCAATTCTCTTTTTGTCTAACATTTTATTCGTCACTAAGTTTTTATATATGAATGATAAAGAGATAAGAAAAGCGAAGATTTCTCTTCGCTTCCGTTATTATAAGGTTTTTATATTCTAATTCTTTTTTTAAAACTTAAATGTAAACCCACCCATCACATTAATACCTTGTGTTGGATGTCCGTACCAAATGTCGTATGATTGATTAAGCAGGTTATTTGCTTTTGCGTTGATTGAAAACATATCATTTATATTGTAGATAGCACCTACATTCAAATTATTTATACTATTCATCTCCACACTTTGTCCATTTGCGATGGTCCATCTTTCGTTTGCAAAATAGTAGCCCAACATTACTTTCAATTGACTGGTTGCAGAAAAGGTTGCTTCAAGGTCGACTTCCAATCCTGGTTTGTTCCAAGCTTTCAGTTCTGTTGGTAAAGACTGCATCCCTTTTACTTTGTCTAGCGTATAGAAGTTCTTTTTTACTTCTACAGTTACGTCCAATGGCGACCAAATGTTGCTGTGGATTCTTCCACCAATATGAGAATGAGATAAGTCTCCATAAATAGGATAAAGAAATTCATGATACATCGGAGTTCCTGTAGATGAGCCGCTACCTGCTGTGTCAGGTTGCAAAACTAAAAAATGCTCATCATTTGTTTTCTTATATCCTCCAAATATGTCAATCCTGAAGCCATCAATTGCTCCAATCTTAGTTCCAGCAACAATATCAAAAGGAGAGTAAGAATGTTTTACTATAGTATTGGGACGAATGTAGCGCGACTCTTTATACATATCTAAATAGGTGTTTTTGCTGACACCACCTTTAGCATTTAAATAGATGGATGAGTTGTCAGTAACCATCACCGACAGTTCAGCATTGGGAGAAGCATAGACTTGATTTTCATCGTCGAGCACAAAATCAATATTAGCACCCAGTCTTACTTTCCAATTAAAACCTTCAAAATGGATATATGGACTCACATCTAACAATAACAAGTTAGATGTTTCAGTTCCATCTAGTAGTGTTATCTTATCATAGAACATTCCTGTGAAGTTCCCTTTAATACCCACCAAATTGTCACCACCCAAAAATGATTTATTCAAGTCAAGGTCTATTTCAATTTGATTACCATTCAAACTTTCATCAGTAAGCGTTCTTCCATACTTGGTTGTGAAGTTGTGAAAGTTAAGCGAACCTACATAGTTCAACATATCGGTCTGTGTGCTTTTTAGTGCAGCCTTCACATTAAATACGCCCAGCATCTGATTGTTATCATCATGTATTCTGGCTGCGCCAAAGTTATTACCGTAATAATTGAACTGTGAATGAAGATAGGATGCATGTAAATCAAGAACAGATGTCTCAAATATGTGACTGTAATTCAACTTGCCAAAGTTGTCCATATAGCGCAATTTGTGAAATTGCGGAGTTGCAGTTTG
>DATERO010000302.1:0-5658 GCA_035271465.1 Dysgonamonadaceae bacterium
ATCTTTAAGACCCATCATAAAAGCATCTGCTTTCTCCATATAGTAGCTAGAATATTGATTGATAAGTCTATTTGCTTCGGAAGCAACACTTGAGTCTACAGATTTCGCTTTTAGCAATTTATCAACTGCTGCACTAAATACTAGACCTCTCTTCTCTGCCTCAGAGAAAATGCCCTGCGCACTTGAAGCATACATTTGTGCAATTATCACATATGCACTACCATTATTAGGATTATACTCTAATGCTTTATAAGCAGCTTGTCTTGCTTGCGAATAGTTTCTTTGTGAAAATAGTAATTGAGCATTTCTCATTAAGTAGTCACTTGACTTATTTTTGTCTGTTTCTAATTTAGCTGCTTGCTCATAATACTTAACTGCTTCGTTATAATCATTATTCTTTTGACTTCTATTAGCAAGACCAATTGCCGAGTTAGCTGATGGATTTAATTTATGTAGGTTTTCAGCAAGTGTGAAATAAAACTCAGAATCCGTACATCCAATATTTGATAATGAAGCTGAGGCTTGATTTAAAAATTCCTCATTATTTTTATTCTCTTCAAATTTAGCTGCATAGAAATTCTCAAGAGTTTCGCAATCGCCTGCTCCACTATTTACAAAAGCATTCTCAATACTTTCTTTAACTGCTACTAAGTAATTTGCATTCTCATCATCATCATTTGCAAGTGCATTCTCCTTAGCTTGATCCATATAATCAATAACACGGAAATAATCATTAATATATTGCTCTTTTTTTGAATTGTCTTGTAGGAATATTCTTAGTGATGCAATCATGTAGTGGCCGTATGCATCCGATGGATACATCTCGCTTTTCATATCTTCAATAGCTTCTCCAAGCATTTCATAGATTACCGCAGGTTCAGCATCATCACCCATCAACTCTTGGTAATCATAAGCTTTAAATGCAAGAATAGTTCCCTTAGCGTCAACATTAGAGTAATACTTCAAACGATTATCGTATATCTCCATTACTTTATTTAGGTACTCTGTTTTTTTCGCTGCATCTGTTTCTTTCTCAAATAATGCTTTGAAAATACGAGGCCCGTATATATAAATATTTTTGCTGGATGCTGGACAGTTATCATAAACTGCAGTCCAAGTTTTAACTGCATCTACATAATTTTCTGCTTTTGCAGCTGTTGTCATGAGGCTTAAATTCATGCGGCAATCAATACTGTCTTGACCATGTCCGAATGGAGCTTTCACAGGGTCATATCCGGCCTTCTGTGCATTTACTCCCGCAAAGGCAAATGTCGCAAGAAAAATAGCTAAAATAAACTTTTTCATCTCTATCTGTTTTTAAGTGAATCTTATGTGTTTCAATTTGTATGTGTCAGTTTGACGGAATGTTAAAACAATAGTTTAATATGAATGCAATATTAATCAAATTGGCGTTTAAAGAACCAGAACTCATTTATATTAATATTTATAGAAACTTTAAACATCTCTTCCTTAATCATATATTTTTGATCGGGTTGCATCAATGAATACCCAAACCCTAGATTTACCATTGATATTTTTTGACTTATTATATCTCTAAAAGGTAATCCGAATCCGATATTTACCCCATACTCTTTGTATCCGTGAGTCCCAAGACTGCTCTCAGTAGTAGGATCATATACTTTAGTGTTCATATATGAATTAGAGTATGACAGTCCTCCACGAAAACGCATCCTTTTAAAAAAATTACGATGAACAGGATCTGCTACATATTCCACTCCCAAGTTTACTCCATATCTATCATTAAATCTAGTATCGACAGTCATACTATCCAAATACTGAGGATATTCTGTTCTACCCCACCTTTGAAAAGTTCCATCAACACCAACAACTAAGTTATTTGATTTATATCCTATACCCATTCCAAATGTCTCAGGCAAACCAAATGATTGATTATATAATGTATCTGTCTTAACCGGACTTTGCGTTGTTTGAGAGATCAGCTGATCAACAGGGTATATATCAGACTTCATACTTTTTTTGGGTGAATAAACGACCCCCAAAGTAATTGATTCATTTATATTAATAGGGTAAGTAAATTGAGCACCAAAATCTAACTTCATATCTCTAATTGAAAATGTATTGCTCACTTGACGCGTTAATACATCATTAGCCTGACGTATTATTGGAATATTTCTTGAATGAGTAATACTACCAAAAAGATAAGATACATTTGCACCTATTGAAAGGTATTCTAAAGGAGAATATCCTACACCTCCATATATTTGGCTTAATCCTCCGGTGCCGCTAAATGTTTCACGATATTGTAAATCTTGGCTAATTATATCTCTTCCAAAATCGTAACCTACTTTTGAATAAGGTAAAACACCCACACTTACCCCTAAGTTTTTTAAAGCTAAAAATTGAAAAGCCAAGTAATCGAAATTACCATTCTCAAAAGTTTGTTTGCCAACACCATCCGACAACATTGAATATTGTCCAGACACACCCATTTCGATGGTAAAGTTGAGACTATCTGCTTTGGAGTATGAAGCAGGGTTCCCAAAGTTTATATTCTGTCCTCTTCTAATACCATAACTAACGCCACCCATTGATTCTGAAGTACCAATAGATTGATTTGACAGCAAACCATAGCCATACCTCCCGTACGGTGAGTTAACTCCTACCTGTTGAGCAATTCCGGTTCCAACTAATGAAATTAATAATGTTAGCGATAATAAGAAACGTTTTTGTTTGTTCATTCTGTGGCTTCTGTAAATAAGAAAAAGACTTTTGCTTTCTGTATCTTAATATTGTTCATTAATGCAAATATTGCACATTTATATTGTAATTGCACTATAGATGAGCCAAATCAGGTGTTAAAAAAAACAAAGCATAGCTTTGGTTTCAACTTTGTAATATTAAAAGCACTTCTATATTTTAGAATATGTTGCAAAGTAAATAAAAAAAACTCACGTTACTGTGAGTTTTTGAATTTTTAAACATATAGCCGAGAGTTTCTAAAATGGTAAATGAACTGTATAATTGAATCTACAATATAATCTATGCTTATTATACTAACATCTTCATTGAAATTTATAATCCAAAATTACTTATACTTATTATAAGAAACGATTGAATCGATCGGTTTACGTGATTTCTTGCGTAATGATTGGTTACTATATCCTATTACAATATCTAACCAAACACGCTTTGACGAAGGAATATGCAATAGGCTCCTAACTTTATCCTCATCAAACCAGCCCACAATGCACGTTCCCAAACCTTCTGCTTGAGCAGCCAGAACAATGTGTGCTGCAACTATACCCAGATCCAATTGAGCGTAATCTTTCTTCTTGATCCATCCACCAATACCTGAACTTAAATTTACTTTCTCTTCAACAAGCAACAAATGTACAGGTGCTTGCTTCGTAAAGTGATTCATCCCAAGCACACGAGATGAAGTAGCATCTGCAATCTTGTTTTTCAGTTCAGGCTCATCAACTATAACAAAACTCCATGGTTGTGCATTGCATGCTGAAGGAGCAAGACGTGCAACTTCAATAATTCGCTCTAGCTTCTCTTTTTCCACATGTCGTTCACGATCAAAACCTCTGACACTTTGCCTAGATGATACGAGCTCTAAAAAATCCATATCTAGATTCTTAATTAATCCTGAAACGCAAGAATGCGACTAATATATTTCCCAATTATATCAAACTCAAGGTTTACCAATGTACCCTTTTCAATCTGATGGAAATTAGTGTATTCATATGTATAAGGTATGATAGCCACTTCAAATGAATTGTCAGTGGGATTAACAACCGTAAGGCTCACACCATTAACAGTTACCGAGCCCTTGTCAACAGTTAGGTAACCCTTCTTAGCCATCTCCTTGTCAAAATCATACTTGAAATGGAAGTACCAGCTTCCATCGGCCTCTCTCACATTTTCACAAACAGCAGTTTGATCAACGTGACCTTGCACAATGTGACCATCCAATCTACCATTCATCATCATGCTTCGCTCCAAGTTTACTTTGTCGCCCACTTTTAGTGCACCTAAATTAGATACATCCAAAGTTTCCTGTATAGCAGTAACGGTGTAAGTATCGTCTTTAATATCAACCACTGTGAGACATACACCATTGTGTGATATGCTTTGGTCAATTTTCAACTCATTGGTAAATGTACACTTCAACGTGAAGTGCACATTTGCTTTTTCTTTTCTTATATCTACAACTATTGCTGCTTCTTCTACTATTCCTGAAAACATACTATATAATTTGAAAATTAAATTGATTATTTACTATATGAATTACCAAATAGATGCACGCTTTTCTTTTGGAAGATACATGGCATTACTCTCTTTAATATCGAATGCATCATACCAAGCATCAATATGTGGTAGAGCACCATTTACGCGCCATTTACCTAATGAGTGAGGATCAATCTTAGTAAGTCGCAATATCTCAGCATCTCTCACATTTCCACCCCATAATGTAGCGTAAGAAAGGAAGAACCGTTGAGCAGGAGTAAATCCATCGATGGTTTGTGTTGATTGCCCTTCTTCTGTTTTCGAAAATGCATTGTACGAAACTTGCAAACCACCATAATCAGCGATATTCTCACCCAAGGTGAATGTTCCATTAGCACGAACGGTGTCAAGCACAACAATATTATCGAAGTAGTCGACCAATACTTTAGCACGCTCATCAAAGTTTGCGCCATCCTCAGAAGTCCACCACTCATTAAGATTTCCTTCTTTGTCGTATTTTCTTCCTTGATCGTCAAAGCCATGAGTCATTTCGTGACCAATAACAACACCAATACCCCCATAATTTACAGCATCATCGGCATCCATATAGAAGAAGGGAGGTTGCAGTATTCCTGCTGGAAAACAAATTTCGTTTGAGGAAGGATTGTAGTAGGCATTTACTGTTTGTGGTGACATATACCATTTTGTTTTATCAACAGGCTTGCCCAGTTCATCAATCATTTCTTTATACGCATATTCAGAGGCACGTTTTATATTTTCCCAATATGAATCATCTTTAATATCAAGTGTAGAATAATCTTTCCATTTATCAGGATAACCAATCTTCACAATAAATGTATTTAGCTTCTCATGCGCTTTCTTTTTTGTCTCTTCGCCCATCCATTCGAGGTTGGTGATGCGTTCACCAAGTGACTTTTGCAGATTATCCACCAATGTAAGCATACGTTCTTTGGCTTGAGCAGGAAAGTATCTTTCTACATATAATTGACCAACTGCTTCTCCTAAAGCTCCATCAACAGCATCAATACTTCTTCTCCAACGTGGACGAAGCTCTTTGCTTCCACTCATTGTTTTACCATAAAACTCAAAGTGTGCATTAACAAAATCGTCACTTAAATAATTTGCGGCTGATCTAATTACAATCCATTTCAAATAACTTTTCAAATTATCAATCGGCTCAGTATCTATTACTAAAATGGCGGCTTTAATAGGCTCTATTTGTGAAACATTTAAAGAGTCCAGTTTTGATGCTCCTAATTGCTCAAAATAATAATTCCACTCAAATGGTGCAACTTCTTTGTCTAAGTCATCAGAAAGTAGTTTATGGTAGTTTTTCTCAGGAATACGGCGCATCTCTTTCGTAAAATGACTTTGTGCTAATTCTGTTTCAATTTTCATGGCATCATTAGCAGCTTTAGTAGC
>DATERO010000303.1:0-4225 GCA_035271465.1 Dysgonamonadaceae bacterium
CGATTAAAGATAAGGGAAGATACTGAATTAAAAAAATTCCCCCTCTATTGTCCGAAATGCAGACAAGAAAATTTAATTGAAATAAAGCAGTTCAAAGTAACTGTGATTACAGAGCCAGACGCAAAGACGCAGAGCCGATAAAATGAGATTAATACAATCTCATTTTATCGGCTCTTTCCGTTATGTATGGATTCTTTTAATTAGTCTTCGATGTTTCTTGCTTCGTTGATACCGCTGGCTAAAGATTCCATTAAGGATAGTTCTTTGTCTGTAAAGCTATCCATGTATTTCTCTATCTGTAATCGTCGGGTGCTTTTTACCAAGTTATTAGCAGGTAAGAAAAATTCATCAACGGAAACATGAAGTAACGATACAAGGTCATAAAGAACTTGTATGCTGGGGTGTTGCCCTTTATTTTCAATATTAGTTAAGTACCGTGGGTCAATTTCAATCAATGCTCCCACTTGTTCACGAGTTAAACCTCGTTTCAATCGAGCTTCTTTAATGGCTAAACCAAAGGCTCTAAAATCATATTTATCTTCTTTTTTACGCATAGTAGACCACCTCTATACATTTTATTGTTCCTACTGAATTAAAAACAGGTATAGAAAAACGTGTTATATGGTTTATAGGTTTATATTTAATAAAAAGCACTACTAAACGCCAATAAAAAAAACCGTTATATGGTAGTGCTATTTACGCTGTTAAAATATTGTATATTACTTCCAAATGGCGGTTTGTTGGAGGTCAACGTCGCCATGAAGTACATCATATACAATAAATTTCCTTACATTGGGTTCTTGTCAAAAAAAGTCGTCTATCTGCAATAGATAAGTACGTCCACCAATGTGGTTTTATAAATCATATAGATAGAATAACAGAAGCATGTAAACAGAGAAATAAATCTGTTTATATGCTTTTTTGGCTATTCAGAACTTTTTTACAAAGTTTATTTATCAGTAATGCAACAAATCCCCCTTTCACATTGGGACTAAGAGTGAAAGGAGATAAACGAGCAAGGCTCACTTCCTTTCCTAGACAGAAAGGGGGTGAGAAACATGAAACCATCTTCTTTTCAGACCACAATAGAAAATCAGTTTGACTATATCTGTAAACGTGCTATGGAAGACGAGCGAAAGAATTATATGCTTTATCTTTCAAGGATTGCAAAGCGTGAGGTGTCCTTTTCGGATGTTGGCGATTATCTTGTTAGCCAGTTTGCGACAACAGATAACTATTCAACTGACTTTCAGATTTTTACACTCAATGGGTTATCAGTAGGCGTTGAAAATGATTTGTTGAGTGAAGCATTACGTGAGTTGCCAGACAAGAAACGTGAAATTCTACTGCTGTTTTACTTTATGGACATGAGCGATTCAGAAATTGCAGACCTGTTGAAATTGAACCGTTCTACTGTCTATCGGCATAGAACCAGTGGACTAGCCTTAATTAAAAAGTTTATGGAGGAATTTGAAGAATGAAAACACAATATCCTATGATTCCCTTTCCTCTCATTGTAAAGGCAACAGATGGCGATACCGAAGCGATTAACCAGATTCTACATCATTACAGAGGGTACATAACGAAGCGTTCCCTACGACTTATGAAAGATGAATATGGCAATCAAAGTATGGTCGTTGATGAAGTCTTACGTGGAAGAATGGAAACCAGACTGATTACAAAGATTTTGTCATTTGAAATTAAGTAATATCCTCTCTCCTTTCGTGGAAGCGTGCTAAACCATTCCACGCTTCCCGAACAGGGAGGTTTGTTATTCCACCAAAGCATATTGAGCTTTCAATGTGTTTTGATAGGCTAACGAGCCATTGTTCTTTGAAAACTGAATAAAAGTAATCGAATACGTTTCGATAAGAAAAGAGCCAACGGAACTAACCGCCATGACCTATCTTATAAAGATAGCGAGCGATTCATGTTAGTGATCCGAGAAGCAATCTTTAGCAGGATTGCCTGCAACGACATTCTTATCGTGATAATGATACTCCCATACAGTCAATAGTCCGAGCGTGATAAAACCGTCGCAGGCAATGAGTATGGCTACATGAGAACCATGCAGGGGTGGAACTCCCGTGAGCTTTGCTAAAGCTGTTCGATTGCTGGTAAAACAACTTTTATGAAATCCAAATAAGTGATTTGGAAAGGAGGATTTTATGAAGCAGACTGACATTCCTATTTGGGAACGTTATACCCTAACCATTGAAGAAGCGTCAAAATATTTTCGTATTGGCGAAAACAAGCTACGACGCTTGGCAGAGGAAAATAAAAATGCAAATTGGCTGATTATGAATGGCAATCGTATTCAGATTAAACGAAAACAATTTGAAAAAATTATAGATACATTGGACGCAATCTAGCGTCGCCAAAGGGTCTTGTATATGATAAAATAGTATTAAGTCGTATCAAGGCTCTTTCCATAAAGGAAAGGAGCAAATGCCATGTCAGAAAAAAGACGTGACAATAAAGGTCGAATCTTAAAGACTGGAGAGAGCCAACGAAAAGACGGAAGATACTTATACAAATATATAGATTCATTTGGAGAACCGCAATTTGTTTACTCGTGGAAACTTGTGGCTACAGACCGAGTACCAGCAGGAAAGCGTGATTGTATCTCACTTAGAGAGAAAATCGCAGAGTTACAGAAAGACATTCATGATGGTATTGATGTTGTAGGAAAGAAAATGACACTCTGCCAGCTTTACGCAAAACAGAACGCTCAAAGACCAAAGGTTAGAAAAAACACTGAAACTGGACGCAAATATCTTATGGATATTTTGAAGAAAGACAAGTTAGGTGTAAGAAGTATTGACAGTATTAAGCCATCAGACGCTAAAGAATGGGCTATTAGAATGAGTGAAAATGGTTATGCTTATCAAACCATCAATAACTACAAACGTTCTTTAAAGGCTTCATTCTATATTGCTATACAAGATGATTGTGTTCGGAAGAATCCATTTGACTTTCAACTGAAAGCAGTTCTTGATGATGATACTGTCCCTAAGACCGTACTAACAGAAGAACAGGAAGAAAAACTGTTAGCCTTTGCAAAAGCTGATAAAACCTACAGCAAAAATTATGATGAAATTCTGATACTCTTAAAAACAGGTCTTCGTATTTCAGAGTTTGGTGGTTTGACACTTCCAGATTTAGATTTTGAGAATCGTCTTGTCAATATAGACCATCAGCTATTGAGAGATACTGAAATTGGGTACTACATTGAAACACCAAAGACCAAAAGTGGCGAACGTCAAGTTCCTATGGTTGAAGAAGCCTATCAAGCATTTAAGCGAGTGTTAGCGAATCGAAAGAATGATAAGCGTGTTGAGATTGATGGATATAGTGATTTCCTCTTTCTTAATAGAAAGAACTATCCAAAAGTGGCAAGTGATTACAACGGCATGATGAAAGGTCTTGTTAAGAAATACAATAAGTATAACGAGGATAAATTGCCACACATCACTCCACATAGTTTGCGACATACATTCTGTACCAACTATGCAAATGCAGGAATGAATCCAAAGGCATTACAGTACATTATGGGACATGCTAATATAGCCATGACGCTGAACTATTACGCACATGCAACATTCGATTCTGCAATGGCAGAAATGAAACGCTTGAATAAAGAGAAGCAACAGGAGCGTCTTGTTGCTTAGTAGTACAAATGAATTTACTACTTATTTACCACTTCTGACAGCTAAGACATGAGGAAATATGCAAAGAAACGTGAAGTATCTTCCTACAGTAAAAATACTCGAAAGCACATAGAATAAGGCTTTACGAGCATTTAAGAAAATATAAAAAGATAATTAGAAATTTATACTTTGTTTCTACTAAAACCAGTATAATCATGAAATTCTGTAACAAATTCATCTAACCCTATTTTTCTTCTATTATATTTACTTCGTTGCTTTTGTAGTCCAGCCTCAGCATTATTACAAGTGTCGATTATCTCCATAGCAACTGATACATCAAAAGGGAATGACCCTGAAGAGGTTCTACAGGTAAAATACTCACTCCAGCATTGCATTGCTAAAAGAATATATTGTGACCGCAAATCAGTTTTTATCTCTTTATTTTGAATCCACTCTATCTCCCTATTTAAACTGTATTCATGAATGTGCCCAAATTCATGGTACAATGTATTAATAGCCAACTGTCTTGATGATAAAAACAAAGCATATTTTTCTTCAGAGTTAAGACTCTCTTC
>DATERO010000304.1:0-2653 GCA_035271465.1 Dysgonamonadaceae bacterium
TAGTTTGACATTTGCTAAGGATTTAACATTCTCATTATCCACACATAATCACGATACTGTTTATAAGCCAATTGGATATGTACCATCGTGGAGTGAAATAACAGGCAAACCATCAACTTTTACACCCAGTGCTCACACTCATACAATAGCTAATGTCACAGGATTACAGGGTGCTTTGGATTCAAAAGCAACCCCTTCAGACATCTCAACTGCTATTGATAATTTAGAGATTGGGGGGAGGAATTTGTTGTTAAATAGTGGAATAGTTGTTACAAATGCCAATTATAATAGGCAGTATTTATCTTTATCTACCCCGACCATTATTGGTCAGACTTATACATTTTCGCTCAAATGTGATGATATTGGAGGGGCTAATCTTGCTATATATGACAATACAACTGTTAGCACAGGCAAGTCTATTGGAAAATTAAACAGGATTGGCACTTCAAATGTATTTGCGATTACGTTTGAAGCAGTTGATGCGTTTATAGAAATAAGAATAAGAAATAATGGCGACACAACAGTGCCTACAACTACTTATGCAGCCAAACTCGAAAAAGGCAACAAAGCCACCGATTGGACACCTGCTCCTGAAGACCAAGTGAGTGATTGGAGCGAAAGCAATGCATCTTCATTCAGTTTTATTAAAAATAAGCCAACTCTTTTAAGTCAATTCACTGATAATATTGGAGTAGGAACGCATATAGCTAATAAATCGAATCCTCACGCAGTAACAAAAGCACAAGTTGGTTTGGGCAATGTTGACAATGTGAAGCAAGCAACTAAATCAGAATTTGATACGCATACTGGAAACACCACAGTTCACATAACATCAAATGAGCGGACAAATTGGAATATAGCTTATGCAAATAATCATACTCACGGGAATAAGAGCGTAATTGATGCATTAACACAAGGCCACATTGATGTCTTAAATAAACTATCACTTGATGCACAAGGCAACGTCAAAGTTGATGCTACTCTTTGGGCAACTGGTGAATTATCAGCATATGGACTTGGTGAGGGTGGAGGTGGCACAGGCTACGAAAGATTAGATGCTTGGG
The DNA here is from genome assembly GCA_035271465.1 of Dysgonamonadaceae bacterium. GTDB lineage: Bacteria > Bacteroidota > Bacteroidia > Bacteroidales > Dysgonomonadaceae > UBA2632. The sequence goes on from DATERO010000304.1 coordinate 1,065, forward strand.
CAGACTACGACTCAACCAAATCAGGTTGGGTGCTTTCGGCTTTATTAGGAGTTGATTTAAATAGCAGGCTGTCAAATGTTGAAAGTGGTTCAGCAACATCAATAACAACCACAGGGAGTGGCAATGCTATCACAAGCGTTTCAAAATCTGGAAATACGTTGACTTTTACAAAAGAAAGTACTTTCTCTTTATCAACTCATAATCACGATACTGTTTATAAACCAATAGGTTACGTGCCATCGTGGAGTGAAATAACAGGCAAACCATCAACTTTTACGCCATCAAGTCACACTCATACAATAGCTAATGTCACAGGCTTGCAATCAGCCTTAGATGGCAAAGAGCCTACTATTCCAACTGGCACAACTTCACAATATTATAGAGGAGATAAAACGTGGCAAACATTAAACACCTCAGTAGTTCCAGAGGGAACTAATCTGTACTTTACAAATGCGAGGGTAAAGGCTTACGGAGACACCTTATATAGTCCTTTATGGCATACTCACACCATTGCTCAAATAACTGGCTTACAGGGTGCATTGGATTTAAAAGCTACACAATCAGACATTGATACAGCTATTGATGCTATTGAGATTGGGGGGAGGAATTTATTGAGGAATTCAAAAAAGATAACAACATTTGGCAGAAAATACTTAACAGACTCATCTAAAACGATAACAATATCTTTTGATTTAGAAATGTTAGACGATTTAGGAGATTCTGGATTGCTTGCATTTTACATCTATGGTGACGGGACAAATTTAGAAATGGTTAAATACCCTATAGCTGAAGCATTATCTGGGAGATATAGTCTAACTATTTCAGAAAATGAACCAATATTCAGTATTCATATGTATACTGATGCTGGAAACACTGGCAACCAAAGGAATTTTATATACCATAATTTCAAAGTTGAAAAAGGCAATAAAGCCACCGACTGGACACCCGCACCAGAGGACCAAGTGAGTGATTGGAACGAAACGGATGAAGCATCGTTTAGCTACATTAAAAACAAGCCGACACAGTTAAGTCAATTCACTGATAACATCGGAGTAGCAAGTCACATTGCGAATAAGGCGAATCCGCACAATGTAACGAAAGCACAAGTTGGGTTATCGAACGTTGACAATACAGCAGATTCGGCAAAGAACGTATTATCCGCAACGAAGCTAACCACCGCAAGAACAATAGCAGGAGTTAGTTTTGACGGTACAGCTAATATAGCTATCCCATTTGCTAATTTGTCGAGTAAACCAACTACTCTGGCAGGTTATGGAATTACTGATGCAGTCACATTAAACACAGCTCAAACAATAACTGGAGCTAAAACATTCAGTGCATTATTAACAGCAAGTGCAGGCACTAATACACCTAAAGTTGATTTTGGTAATGGCTTCACCGTCGAGCCATCAGGCACAGAACTTGTTTTCAAATACAACGGGGTAATCAAACAACGTATGCTCTCGGACGGTAGCTTTGTGGCGGTAGGAGAAATAACAGCTTATTCTTAAAAATATGAAACAAATAATTTTATGGTTAGTGAAAGTTTTCAACGTTGATTTACCAGAAAAGGTTGTAATCAAAGAAGT
>DATERO010000305.1:0-10530 GCA_035271465.1 Dysgonamonadaceae bacterium
TATTTTACGATAACAGTATTAGGCTCCGATAATTCTGTTCTAATATCTTCAGAAGGAGTCAACCCTCTTTCAAAATTATTACCTTCGATTATAACATTTGCCACTTTTTCAAAAAAGAACAAATGACTGTTCCAATGAAACGGTTCGAAGTCGTTGTTGTACTTCACCGTATTGTTTCTAAAGATTAATCCATCGGTTGATTTGGCATATAAAATAGGTCTATCAAACATCTCAAATGTATTGTCCTCAATTACAATACCAGAGTGGAAGAATTTCTTTTGCTCTTCAAGATTAGGAATTTCAGGATAGATAGAGATAACTGCATTGGTAAACTGATAGTTAGAAGTTAAAGCATTTATAAACGTATTATTCTTAATTAGGACATCCTTACACGGACCCGTTTCGAACCAACCATTACAATCGCCACAAAGTAGAATTGCTGTTCCATGCGTATGATCGAAAAGATTGTTCTCGCATACAACACTTCTTGGTGTACTAAACAGTGAACCACGTGCACGATTGTTGCGAATTATATTGTCGGAGAAAACCACCTCGGGAGTCCATGTTAGATTTTCAATTCCATACTTACCTTCTTCTGATATTTCTGCAGGCAAAGCATTGGTAAAAGCAATTTCAAACTCTTTAGCGCCAAACTCAGTAGGTTTATCGTGGGCTTTAATAGATTTTATTGTATTGATGTGATTAGAGACAAGCTCCATTCTTTCGGATTCTACAAACTGCACTCCATCTCCTTCTTCACCCCATTTAAAACCCCAAGCTTGTGGATGCATATAACGAGCCAACAATGTGTTATCATCTAATCGTTTTGTGACTCTTAAATAAGTGCCATGCACATTAATAGCATCGTCTGCCATTCCTTCATACAATCCGTTTCTAGAAATTATTTTACCTTTACAGGCCGAAAAGTGGGTTGCATCTGCTTGCGTAGTAAAGAATCGCTCATCATCACCACCTCTTAGGCTAACATTAAAACCATCAAGTGTAATATTTTCGCTCATTTGAGCCAATAAACCCATTCCTTCGGCATAATGCACGGTAACATTTTCGAAAGTTGTATTAAGACTTTCAGACACAAAAATGCCAGGAGTAGGTCGATAATAAGAACGAAGCACAAATCGTTCGCCTACCGATGTTGCCTCTAATTGGCTCCACCCTTTAATAGATAAAACATTGCGAGATAGCTCTGTTACAGACGATGGCTCAAAACTAACATCAGAACGCATATAAGCAAGACGCTTATCGGAGCGAAAAGCCATTGAAACAAATGGAGTATATTCATACCCCTCACCTTCAACAACTAGTGCATCATTTTCCACTCTATAGTTACCCTGAGGATAGATTTCTGCTACCACCTCATCGGCATCTTTATTTACCTCTGTTACTTTTAATTGACGCAAAGCAGGCACATCAAAGTCTATACTCACATTCTTTAATGTAATATTAGCGTTGTTCAATAAGGCAAAAGGAATCATTCTTCCATGAAAGATAAAGTCAGACCCTTGACCATCAATAGTTATATTCTGAAGACCCTCTAAAGCAAAACCAATACTTTTAGGTTTGCCTTGGTCGTGATTTGAGATATAATATTCACGCTGAAACGATCCATCTTCATAAAAATCGTATCTTCCTTTTGGAAATACAACGGCAACATGAGAAGTGTCAGTTGAAGCCGATAAATGCTCCACTAGCTTAACCGCAGCCAACGATGCATTTTCTTCTGTGTTTGGTTGAACACCAAAATCATCAAAACTAATTACTTTTTGGGGCTGCTTGCAAGAGTAGCTTACAAAGAGCAACAGGGAGAACATAAAGATTGTTTTTTTTCTCATTTTAATTTATAATTTGTTATTATAGATCTATTTAATTATCAAATTACCGTCACATATCAGCACAACTCAACACTTGTAATTGTTGAGTAAACCAAACTCGATTAATGTATAGTAAAGTAGAAAAACAAGAGTGATTATAAAATACAAGCCAATTGATTCATTTCTTACAAATAAATATATGAACAACTAACATGCAATTATTCGACTCTTACATACAAAGCTACTAAAACATTTTGTGTTAAAGAGTAGCTTTTGAGAGAATTTGAATTGGATAGATAAACATCATTAAAACATAGCAAACATTGGAGCCAGCTCAAAGTAATAAGAAAGGTTATCCTTAATTTAGGCAAAATAAAATCATTGAATTGTATTTTTTTTGTTATTTAACCGTATTACCATGATTTATTTTCACTATGTTTGCACATCAATAAAATAAGCTTTAAAAACCTATTATTATATTTTCTTAAAAAATGGAATTTCTGCTCTATTATAAACCAATTTAGCGAAAACAAAAATCAGGCTTCCCTTTACTTCATTGCAGTTTTTCTACTTATGTAGAGAAAGTAAAAAAATGACGCAACAAAATAACTGACTCAACTTTCGCAAGCTCTAATTAACCCGCCTGCGATAGGTTTGATAAATTGAAGTATTTTGTAAGCGTTTCATTTTCAGATAATAAATTCTCCATGAACATTTCAGTGTTTATATCAAGAACCTGAGATAATTCACTCATTATTTCTATGATAATCAGCCATATTTGTTCAGCAAGAGTGAGTTTGATAGCATCTTTATGAGATGCCCGAAACAGTTCACCTATTGTTTCATAATCGTGAAACCGCTTAATTACTGATAATATGTTGTATTGCATCATACAAAGAGTTGTAGAAGCAATTTGAGCATCAAAGTCCTGTGCCTGACATTTACCAAGTCCAAGATATTGTTTAGCTTCTTTGAAGTATACTTCTATCAACCAGCGGTTTGAATATATTTTATAAGCTTCCTCAAATGTCAGCTTCGTGTTTGTTGTCATCACTGCGTTCCAATTGCCTTCCCTAGAGGTTTTAAAGAAAAAGAGTTTTACCTCTACACCTTTGAAATCAACAATTTGCTGACAATAATAAAAGCGCAATAATTTAGCGCGCTTAACCTTTTTCTTTCGACGAAGTAAAGCTAAAAGCTCTTTGGCAGTGAGTATTTTATCAAAAGCACCATAACGAGTTTTGCCCATTTTTATTCTTCCCAATAAATGGCAACCAATACGACGAGTAGTGATGAATTTGACCAGTTCAAAGCAGGTAAACCAACTATCTACCAGAAGGTAATCAAACCGAACACCTTTTTTAATTGCTAAACGAATCATCCTTATCATTGATGTTATCTTGGTTGAGAAGTAATCATCAATTCTCTCCTTACTTTTATCATACTTATTACGTCTTTTACTGTAACGTTCTTTAATTTGCTTGTGCGTTAATCCATAAGGTTTATTCTTGTTTTTTCCTTTTTCGCCATGCAAACTAAAGTCTAAGGAGAAGAAACTTTTACCATCATAATAACCCATGAAAAGACCTTTAAATCCAAGATTTGAGGAGTGGGTAACGTGAGAGTAAATTCTCCCAATTAGCTCAATGAATCGACCTGTTTTGGGTAAATCAGTATCATCAACAATCAAACAACGAGGTCCATTAGTACTGGCTTTACTTTTCTTTTGAGTTTTACGGATTAACTGCATAGTAATGCTGTATGATAAATTACGCCAATCTATCCTCCCATCATTCATTAAACGGTAAAATACATCTTTACCACACGAGAGAAAGCGATACAGTGTCGAATCAGCATAATGCCATGAGGTTTTGACCTCGAAAAATGGGAACAACATAAGCAATACAAACTTGGTGTGATTTGCATATTTTAGATTGCACGCCTTAGAGAAACCATATCTTTTATCTGAAAATGTCAAAGAGCTTATGAAATTGAAAATTGTTTCCATCGCTTTTTCACTTGAAGTGAAAAAGTCTTTTATCTCTGAAAGTATTATCCTATCTTTGTGTTGCAGCATATAGTTGGGTTTTTGTTTTGCAACTCAAAGATACTGATAATCAGCATCTTTACCAAGCATATATGCTGCTTTTTTATTGTATATCAGTAAGTTATATTACTTGCGAAAGTTGAGTAACTGATATTATATACGAATTTAAAAAATGAAAAATGACAACCTTATGAGAAAAAACATCCAATTATTTTCGTTATTAACTTTACTGATATTTTTATCATGTAAATCGGAAATCGATTTTCCTGAATCTAATCTTTCCGACACTCAGAGTCGAACATCGACAAGCGTTTTAGACAAGAATATGCCTCCTATAATTCCAGGGCAACTTGTAATCAAACTAAAGAAAAACACCATAGCAGAAAACGAACTGTTTAACAACAGTATTATTGCAATGAACAGTGTTCCAGCACCAATGACAATGGCGCTAAGTGAGATAAAAGCCACTAAGATGGAGCGTCTATTTACTCCTGCAGGTAAATTTGAAGGTCGTACACGTCGTTCTGGAATGCACCTATATATGCTTGTATCATTTGATGAGGATATAGAAGTTGCTCAAGCAATGGGAACAATGAAAACTGTAGATGGTATAGAAAGTATTGAGCCAGTATATGAAATTAAATTGGCAGATACAGATCAGAAACCTACACCTTTTCTTACACAACCCTTTTCTCTTAAAAGAGACAATAATATGCCTTTTGACGATCCATATTTGAAAGATCAATGGCATTACAACAATACAGGTAGTGCACCAGGAGCTACAGTTGGAGCAGACTTAAATCTTTTTAAAGCTTGGGAAATTACAACAGGAACTCCCAATGTAATAGTTTGTATAGTAGACGGTGGAATAAACCTGAAACATGCTGACCTGAAAGAGAACTTATGGGTAAATGAAGCTGAGCTTAACGGTACCCCAGGTGTAGATAATGATGGCAATGGATTTATAGGTGACGTGCATGGATGGTGTTTTGTAAATGGCACTGGCGATATACAACCCGACAGCGACTACCATGGTACTCACGTTGCAGGAACTGTAGCGGCTCGCAACAATAATGGTGTTGGAGTAGCGGGAGTAGCAGGTGGAGATGGCACGCCTAATTCGGGTGCACGTTTAATGTCTGCTGCAATTTTCAGAGGAACAGGTCAAGCTTCTGGAACAAATACTGCTAATGCTATTAAGTATGGAGCAGACAATGGAGCTGTTATTTCTCAAAACTCGTGGGGATGGCCTTATCCAACAACTACAATGCCATCATATACCCGAGCAGCAATAGATTATTTTATAAAATATGCTGGATGTGATGATGATGGAAATCAACTAGCAGACTCTCCCATGAAAGGTGGAGTTGTATTAGTTGCAGCAGGTAATGACAATCAGGATTATAGAAGTCAGCCTGCAAGTTATGAGCCTGTTATTGGTGTAACTGCCATGTCTACCAATTTTTCTAAAGCATCGTACACCACCCGTGGAGACTGGGCTGACATTATGGCTCCCGGAGGCGACCAAGATAGATACGGAACTAAAGCTGGAGTAGTAAGTACTACAAACACTTATTCATACTACCAAGGAACATCAATGGCTTGTCCTCATGCATCAGGTGTAGCAGCTCTAATTGTTTCTCGTTTTGGTGGCATGGGATATACCAACGACAAGCTAAAAGAACAACTATATGCATCTATTCTTCCAGTAAATATAGATGAACAGAACCCTGGTTTTGAAGGAAAACTTGGTGTTGGTTATCTTGATGCCTATGCTGCTGTAAGAAACCAAAACGAAGATAAAGCCCCCGATGCTCCAAAAATTAATAAAGAAAAATCATCTGACACACAATATACTTCTATAAAAGTGTATTGGGAAGTTCCGAAGGATGCCGACGATGAGCAAGCTTCTTTCTATAAATTGTACTCTTCAACAGAAAAGCTCACTGCAAGTAATTACAAGCAAAAAGGCAAACTTCATGCCAGTCCAAACGGTTTTATCAATGGGATTGGATTAAAAGCAGGTGAAGAAATGAGTTACAATATCACAAAGCTAAATACAAATACACACTACTACTTTGTACTTGTTGCATTCGACCGTTGGAAATTAGCTTCAGAGCCTACATTCTTTGATGCCCCAACTAAGAAAAACAATCCTCCTGTAATTACGAACATTCCATCTGAGCCCATTACAATATTTTATGGCTCTAACAAAGAGGTAGAGTATACTTTAGAAGTAGAAGATCCTGACGGTCATTCATGGGATTACTCAATTGATGGTGATATGAGAGGTGTTTCTCATGCACATGAAGGAGGTGGAATTCTACTCAAATTCAGACCTGTTTTTTCCGAAGGACAGTACAAATTAATTGTTACTGTTACAGATGAACTAGGCGCATCGTCAGAAAGTATAATCCCATTTAGAATTGTTGAAATTACTCCTCCTGAAAGAGTTGCTGGCAAAGATGTACCGATTGAATCTAGATTACTAGGTGTTGAAAACGGTAATAAAGCAATAGACCTAAATGAGTATTTTGTACAAAAAGAACTACTCCCTATTACCTACACTGTTAGATCTGATGACGGAAGTGTTTTGTCGGGAAGTGTAAACGGCGAGGGAACTTTAGTATTAACTCCTCATAAAACAGGCGAAACAAATATTACAGTTTATGCTGATAATGGACATGAAAAAAAGACTGAATTAAGATTTAAAGTACAAGTAACGCAAGACTTAAATCTATCAGTTTATTCTGTTTGGCCTATACCTGTAATTGATAATTTAAATGCATGGGTAAATCCAAAACATAAGAATGTTACATTTGTAATTACATCTCCTCAAGGAGAAGAGGTTTTTAATGAACTAGCTCCTGTAAATCATGAAAACAGAGCTACAGTTAATTTGAAAAAATTAGCTCCAGGTACGTATTCATTGAAGGTAGAGACTTCAGGAGAAACATTTACAAAAACAATAGTTAAACGATAAAAACAACAAACATGTCAAGAAATAATAAATCAACACTACGTATATTCCGTGCTTTTATCTTAGGGATACTTATCTTATCTCCAGCTTTATTAGTGGCGCAAAACAGGTCTCTTCCAATATTGGAAGCAAACCCTGATGCTAGAAGCATGGCAATGGGAAATGTTTCATTGATGAGTACAGACCGTAATTATCTTTACGTTAATCCTTCTTCAATATTTTATAATGCCGATAGATATAGCGCAAGTGTAAATGGAACTATTTTCCCGAAAAATGATGATGTATCTGGCAGGCTATTATACGGAAATGCTTCTGCAGCTTGGCGTTTTGCCGATAGGCATGCTGCTTTTATAGGATATCGTTATTTAGGTGGACAAACAATAACTGGACAAACAGATCAGTATGGAACTCCAGGAGAAGATACTAAACCCGTAGATTGGAGTTTTGATGTTGGATATTCTTTTAAAATAAACAACGAGTTTTCTGTATTTGCAAGAGGCTCTTTTATTCAAAACAAGATTACAGAATCGAACAATACATTCTCGTTTAGTCTTGGAGGAAACTATAGAACCAATATAGACTTAGGTAATATGGTGTCGCAATTAAATATTGCTGCAAGAGTATTGGATATTGGTCCTGCTATAGAAAGCAGCTCTAATGTAAAATACGACCTCCCAACTTCCGCTCAGGCAAGTGCCGACTTATCATTGCCTTTATCTGACATGAATAGGTTGAATATTGCAGTAGGTGGTAGATACTTTTTACCTAAAGATGCAACATTGCTTACAATAGGAGTAGGTGCCGAATACACATATAACAATATAGTATCTGCACGTGCGGGCTACAGATATGGTGAGAATGAAACCAGCCTAATAACACTAGGCCTTGGCCTCAACATCAAATTTATAAGTATTGACGCAGCTTATTCTATTGCAAATGATACGGACTTTAGCATGTTTCATATGGGGCTAACTGCACGATTCTAACAACAGGGAACAACATTGCATAATTATAACAAAAGGGTATCTGTAATCACAGATACCCTTTTTTATTATTTAGGTTGTGCTTCATCCTTAACAATAGATAGTATTACAACAAACTTCTCATTAATGAAAACTCATTTATCAGTTACTATATTTACTTTCAGAGATTACTACAAGCTACTAATAAGGCTAAATTACGGAAGACATTTCACTCATTATCCTTAAAACAAAATAAGTGGAGAAACTTAGTTCTCCACTTATCAAAATATTAAACCTAATTGTTAGTTGCTTCTCACAAAGCTTATGCTTTATGAGATTGGCGAAAAACTAAATAATCTTTTATTCAAAAGTCAAAACAACTTTATCACCATTACCTAATGACAGAAACACAAATCCATCTATAGTCTCAACAGTTTTACCATCGACAGATACAGAGGAAATATTAGTTGGCACTTTCAATTTAAAGTCGTTGTCTACTGTAGCCAATATTTCAACTCGTTGCAACTGATGATTGCTCCACTCTGCACTTACTTCTGCACCACCACGAACACGCAATCCTTTGAAGCTACCCTCTGCCCATTCATTTGGAATTGCAGGAAGCAGTTCAATAAACCCATCGTGACTTTGAATGAGCATCTCAGCAATGCCAGCAGTACCGCCAAAGTTGCCATCTATTTGAAAAGGAGGATGAGCGCAAAAAAGATTAGAGTATGTTCCGCTACCAGTTCCGTCCATCTCCACATTATCACCAACAGCTGGTTGAAGTAAGCTTTTCAATAGTTTGTGGGCTCTGTTTCCATCGTGTAGTCGTGCCCAAAAATTCACTTTCCATGCACGTGACCATCCTGTACCTCCGTCTCCTCTACGCTCCAATGTTTGACGAGCAGCTTTAGCCAATTCGGGAGTTCTATCTGGTGTAATTTGGTTTGATGGATACAATCCATACAAATGTGAAACATGGCGATGATGTATCTCTACTTCTTCATAATCCTCCAACCACTCTTGCAAATAGCCATTGGGGCTAATCTGCATAGGAGGTAGTTGAGGTAAAGTCTCACGGATACGCATAGTTATTTCATCTTCAACACCTAATATCGCTGCAGCCTCTAGCGTATTTGCAAACAACTCGTTTATAATTTGCACATCCATAGTAGGACCCATACACACATACACCGCATCTTTACTTCCTGGCATGTAAAATGCATTTTCAGGTGATGAAGAGGGTGCAGTTACCAACCATCCATTTACTGGTTCAGCAATCATATTGGTCAAAAAGAATTGGCTTGCACCAGCCAATGTAGGATAAACACTTTGTAAATAATCTTTGTCTTGCGTAAAAGCATAATGCTCCCAAAGATGTTCGCAAAGCCAAGCACCACCAGTATTGGTTGCACCCCATGATGCATGTTCGGCAGGAGTAGTAAAAAGCCAAGGATTGGTAATAACATGTGCCACCCAGCCTTCAGCATCATAAAACACTTTTGCTGTTTCGGTTCCAGAGGGAACCAACGATTGAGTGAAATCTATCAAAGGTTTGTGCAGCTCTGAGAGATTGGCCACTTCGGCAGGCCAATAATTCATCTGCACATTTATATTCAGGTGATAGTCGCCATTCCATGGAGTTTGCACAATATTGGCCCACAACCCTTGCAGATTCAGCGGCATAGAGTTTTCATTGGTGCCGCTAATCATTAAGTAACGACCATACTGAAAATAGAGAGCAGCGAAAGACGGATCACTATTTGTTTGAAATTGTTTCAACCTATCACTTGTAGTAGTAGAGTTATCTTGCCCTCCTAAATGCAACTCTACACGATTGAATTTCTCTTGATAAGCCTCAACATGACTCTTCTTTAGTTTATTGTAGTTTGCAACATGCGCTTTACTCATTAAATTAGCTACTGTAGCTTCATACTCTTCATCTAGCATGTTGGTAGAAGTAGATATTACAATAATTGCTTCATCGGCATCGGCAACAATAAGTGTTTTATCATCAGCAGATAAACTACCACCACTATTTGTTATTTGCACTTTAGTTAAATAGCGAACACCTTTATCTGTATTGTGTCCATCATTCAACTGACCTTTCATATACAATGCATTGTCTTCTACAAAAACATCACCACGTTCGGGGCGCGAAAGTCCTACATTGAATGAGATAGATTTCTTTTTATCAGCAGTTACACGAATAATCATCACATCATCAGTATGCGATACGAAGTATTCTCTCTTATAACTCACATCACCTTTTTTGAAAAAAGTGTTTGCAATAGCATTGTTTAAGTTTAGAGTTCGACTATATTGCTCTATTTCGGCATCGGCAGCATACGAATAATTGATACTTAAATCGCCCACCATTTGAAAGCAGCCATAAGGAGCATCTTTTCCATTACCAAAAGCTGACCCTTGCCCTTTGCTACGGAAATGTTTATACATAATATTTTGTGCATCCAAATTCTTTCCATCAAGCAGAAGCTGACGTATTTCGGGAAGATAATTCACCGCTTCGGGGTTCAAAGCATCAGGGTCTTCGCTACCAGACCACATTGTAATATCGTTGAGAACAATATTTTCAGCCTGTACACCTCCATCGGGCATCATTCCTATTCTACCATTGCCTAATGGCAAGGTTTCCTCCCATAATTGAGCGGGGGAGTTGTACCGCAAAGCAAGCTCATCATTATCTGTGTG